>JAAZYM010000022.1 GCA_014239655.1 Flavobacteriales bacterium
ATTTCTATTATGAAATAGAGAATGCATATAAGCAGAATGCTAGCAAAGAAGATTTAATTAACATTCTATCTAGGGGTAGGGCAAAGAAAGGAATGTTTGAAGGAGATATTTCTAATGGATAATTAGAAATAGGTCAAATTTCGGCTACTATTGATTCTATTAAAAGTGTTAAGAAAATTATAACAACAATAATTAATGATTTTAATTTTGAAAAGAATAGACTTTTACAATTTAATTTATAAGGTTTTGCCCTTAGGCTTGAAGTAAAACTTAGTTATTTATTTGTAAATTTGTAAAAAATTAAACTTGTGAAAAGATTATTTATTTCTTGTATTTTTTTGTTGTTTTCATTTAATTCATATTCATCTCATTTGATGGGGGGTGAGATTACTTGGAAGTGTATTAAAGCAGGTCCTGATATTGGAAAGTATATTTTTACAATGAAAGTATATCGAGACTGTTCAGGAATTACTGTTTCCACTTTAGCACAAACTATCCAGGTTTGGGATCATCCCACAGTCACAGATTTTTCTGTTGATTTTATATTGCAACAAGATGTTTCTCCTATATGCGATCCGGTTAATAGTGGGAATCTGCAATTAAATTGTGCTTCTGGGGATCCTGGTTCAGTGGAAGAATATATTTTTGAATCATTACCAGTTCAACTTCCAGGCATTCCTCCTAATACTGGATGGCAGTTTACATGGGATAATTGTTGTAGAAATGCTGCTATTACAAATATTCTAAACCCTTCTTCAGAGGGGTTTACTTTAAGAGCATCCATGTATCCATTTGTTGATCCAACAACTGGAATTCCAACTCCTGCTGATCCATGTTTTGATTCTTCTCCTGAATTTAAGGAACAGCCTAAAACAATTTTGTGCACTGGTTTTCCATTTTCATATAGTCATAATGCATTTGATGAAGAACTTGACGAATTAATTTATTCATGGGGTGAGCCATTAAGTGATTTTCTTGGAGTTTATAATCCTCCGGTTGATCCTCCAGTTTTAAATTTTAATGCCCCATATACTGTTACTTCGCCACTTCCTGGAGCCCCTGCTTTAGATCCTTCTACTGGAGAGATTTCATATAATGCTAATATATCTGGTAATTTTGTAACTTGTATAAAGGTTGAATCTTGGAAATGTAATCAATTAGTTGCCGAAGTATATAGAGAAGTACAGGTTGTTTTGATAACTTGTCCAACAATGCCAGCATCTCCTATTCCTAATAACCCACCTCAGGTTTCGGCTCCTTTTACTGATTCTATTACTGGCTTACCTTCTTATGATACAACAGTTTATGCTGGCTCATTAGTTCAATTTGTTATAGATGGAGTTGATGGAGATTTATATAATGGAAATATTCCTCAAGAATTAGTTATGGAGGTTTCTGGAGGTCAATTTGCAGATGATTTTCAGACAACTTCAAATTGTCTTAATCCACCTTGTGCTACATTTAATAATGCCGCAGGTATTCCTGCACCTTTCAGTAATTTTGGTGTTGTTTCAGGTATTTTTAGTTGGCAAACATCTTGTAATCATATTGCTGCTCTAACAGGTTGTGGTCAAACATCTAATGTTTTTACATTTTTAGTTAAAGTTTTTGATGATTTTTGTCCAGCAAATGGAATTAAATTTGCTACCATAAAAGTCACGGTTTTACCTTTGCCTATTGATGTCACTCCTGATATAAGGTGTGTTTCAGTACAAGAAAATGGAAAAGTTAAGGTTTCATGGCAACATGTTCCTTCTGCACCTGCTAGTACTGTATATTCTTTATATCATTCTAATAATGAAAACGGTCCTTTTACATTTGTTGATAGTGTATATTATCCTGATTCTTCTTTTATACATAACTCTGTAAATGCAAATATTGAGTCACAATATTACTATTTAACATCATTGTCTTCATGTGCTGATGAATCAGATCCATCAGATACCTTACAGACTATTTTACTAGATGTAAATGCTATTAATTCTGATACTGAGGGTGATTTAAATTGGAACTTTATACATGAATCTAATCTACCAACATCAAGTACTGAATTTGATATATTTGCCTTAGATGGTAGTTTGGTTTGGCAAAATGTTGGAAACACCTCTGATATTAACTATATTTTTCCTGCTCAAACATGTAATTCCTTACAGCAATTTTATATTGCCTTAGGAGATGATAATGGTTGTGTCTCTAATTCCTCAATTAATGGAGCAATTTTAAAGGATACGATAAGCCCTAACAAACCATTAATTCATGATATTTCAGTTGATTCTAATGGAAAATCAATAATATCTTGGTCTTCTTCATCTACTGATGTTGATGTGTATGCTATTTATATTTTAGATCAATTTGGAGCTTGGATTACACTTGATTCTGTTTATGGATTTGCTAATAATTCTTATATGTATGATGCTTCAAATGCAAATAATAATTATGAAACATTTAGTATTCGTTCTATTGATAGTTGCGGTAATGCTAGTTCAAGAAGTATTGAGCATAATTCTATGAATATTATTTCTAAGATTAATATTTGTGATTTATCTATAAATATTGATTGGAATGAGTATATAAATTTTAAAGATGATTTAAGTCATTATAAAATATATATAAACACCACAGACTTATCTGGTAATGTAACATATGATTCTGTTAGGATTACAGAGAATTTGAATTATAAAATTAATAATATACTGATGGGCTTTAATTACTATTTTTATGTAGCTGCTTTTAATGGTGATTCATCAATGGTAGCAATTTCTGATCAGGTAAATCATCTAATTTCTCTTCCTTCTCAACCAGATTATAATTATGTTGATTATGTGTCTGTTAATCAAGAAAATAATAGTATTGAACTTAGTTGTTTGGTGGATAATCAAGCAATTATTGATCGTTATCTTGTATTTAGATCTTTTGAAGATGATTCAGTATTTAGTGAAATAGGGAATGTACCTTTTAATAATAGTTCATCTATTAAGTATACAGATAATTCTGCTGAACCACAAAATTATTTTTATCAGTATCAAGTTTATCCTGTTGACACATGTGATAATGTTCTTCAGGCTCCTTCGGTACATCAACTGTCTAATGATATATCATACGGACAAACTATACATTTAAAATCAGTAACAAATATAGATTATGGTGATGATCCTATATATTTTGAAGAATACACAAATACTTTAACTTTTAATGAGTATGAGAAATGGTTAGGTGCAGTTTCAGAGTATCAGCTTTTTAGGTCTGTAAACAGAGGAGAATTTGATGTCTTTCCATTATATGTTTTTGATAGAGTTAATAATCCTGAAGAAGAATTAAAATACATTGATATTGTTACCGATTTTGGTGATGGAAATGGGCGTTTTTGTTATTATATTAAAGCAATTGAAGGTAATTTAAATCCTTATGGTTCAGCTGTAGAAGGAAGTTTCTCAAATATTTCGTGCGTTTCTCAGACTCCAATTCTTTTTGTGCCTACTGCTTTTACACCTAATAGCGACGAACATAATGAGATGTTTAAACCAATTACTAATTTTGTTTCTGAAATTGGTTATGGTTTTTCAATTTATTCTAGATCTGGTATCCAGCTTTTCACCACAAATGATCCTTCAAAAGGATGGGATGGAACCTATTTAGGAGAATTTGTTCAAAATGACAATTATGTTTATCATGTTTCTTATTTTAATGGTGTTGGGGATTTAACTGAAAAAGTTCAGGTTTTTACTCTTATTCGTTAGGTCTAATTAGGTTTTGCAAAAATAAGTGTCTTCATTTCATACTATTTTTTGATCTAAATCGTTAATTTTGCAAACTTTTAGTTTATAAATCTATGGAAAATAAAATGTCAAAGTTAAGGGAGGGTTTAACATATGATGATGTGCTTGTTGTTCCAGCATATTCAGAAGTGCTTCCTAATAATGTTTCTACTCAGACTAAATTTTCAAAAAACATTAAATTAAATCTTCCTTTAGTTTCTGCTGCTATGGATACAGTTACCGAATCTCAAATGGCAATTGCTATTGCTCAAGAGGGTGGTATAGGAGTTTTACATAAAAACATGAGTATTAAACAACAGGCTTCAGAGGTAAGAAAGGTTAAAAGATCTGAAAGCGGTATGATTCAAGACCCAATTACTTTAGGCGTTGACGCATGTGTTGGTGATGCGTTTAAATTAATGAAAGAAAATAAGATTGGAGGCATTCCAATTGTTGGAAAAAATAATATTTTATTAGGTATAGTAACAAATAGAGATTTGCGTTTCGAAAAAGACCATACATTAAATATCCAAGAAGTTATGACTTCTAATAATCTTGTTACTACATTAATAAATGATTTGCAAAAAGCTGAGGATATTCTTAAAAGTAATAAAATTGAAAAACTACCAATTGTAGATAAGGACAATTGTCTAGTTGGATTGATAACTTTTAAAGATATTATTAAAAATAGAATGCGTCCAAATGCCTGTAAGGATAAGTATGGTAGGTTAAGAGTTGCAGCAGCAGTTGGTGTTACTAATGATGCAATGGAGAGAATTTCTATGTTAATTGATGTTAATGTTGATGCAATTGTTATTGATACAGCTCATGGTCATTCAAAGAATGTTTTGGATTTATTAAAGAAAGTGAAATCTAAGTATGCTTCTATAGATGTTATTGTTGGAAATATAGCAACAGCTGCCGCTGCTGAAGAGTTGATAAAAGCTGGTGCAGATGCTGTTAAAGTTGGTATTGGTCCAGGTTCAATTTGTACAACTAGAGTAGTTGCTGGTGTAGGGGTTCCGCAATTAACTGCTGTAATGGATGTTTATGAGATTACAAAAAAACACAATATTCCTTTAATAGCTGATGGTGGAATTAGATATTCTGGCGATATAGTTAAAGCTATGGTGGCAGGAGCTAGTTCTGTTATGCTTGGATCTATAATTGCTGGAGTAGAAGAAGCGCCCGGAGAGACTATTATTTTTGAAAGTAGAAAGTATAAAACATACAGAGGAATGGGTTCAATTGATGCAATGCAAAAAGGTTCAAAGGATAGGTATTTTCAGCAACATGAAGAAGATCTTAGAAAATTAGTTCCTGAAGGAATAGTAGGTAGAGTTGCTTATAAAGGTGATTTGTCAGAAGTTGTTCATCAAATGAATGGTGGGTTAAAGGCAGGTATGGGCTATTCAGGGGCTAATAATATTAATAAATTGAAGGATGCTGAATTTATAAAGATTACAACAGCTGGAGTTGTTGAGGGTCACCCTCATGATGTAACAATCACTAGAGAGGCTCCTAATTATAGTAGATAAATATTTTAAGATGAAAAAAATTACATTATTATTATCATTCTTGCTTACATTTAATGTCTTTTCTCAAGACATCTTACTTGAAATCGAAGATGATAAAATTACTTTAGGTGAATTTAAACATATTTTCAATAAGAATAATGATAATCCGAATATTGACAAGGAATATCTAGATGAATATATTGAGCTTTTTATAAATTTTAAGCTTAAAGTAAGAGAAGCAAAGGAGTTAGGATTTGATACTATTTCTACTTTTATAGATGAATTAGAAGGCTATAGAAAACAATTAGCAAAACCTTATCTAAGAGATGATCAATTTAATGAAGAGCTTTTTGATGAAGCTTTAGAAAGAATACAATATGATATTAATGCTAGTCATATACTAATTAATATAAATGATGATGATAATGATGAGGCAATTAGTAAAATTAATGATATAAGAAGACAAGTAGTAAATGGAAATATTTCTTTTGAAGAAGCTGCTGTTAAGTATTCAGATGATAAATCTGCTGTGGAAAACAAAGGTAATCTTGGTTATTTTACAGCTTTTATGATGGTGTATGATTTTGAGTCTATGGCTTATAATACTCAAATTGGTAATATATCAAAACCCGTAAAAACTAAATACGGTTATCATTTAATTAAGATTAATGACAAAAGATTAGCTGTTGGTGAAAGAAAAGTTGCTCATATAATGTTTAAAACAGGAAAACTAGCTAGTAAGAAGATCATAGATAACACTTACTTAAAAATAAAAAAAACATATGATCTTTTAAGTAATGGAGATCCATTTGCTGAGGTAGCAGAAAAGTTCTCTGAGGATAGATCAACGGCTGTTAAAGGAGGTATTTTACCATCTTTTGGAGTAGGGAAAATGGTTGCAGAGTTTGAAAAACAAGCTTTTAAGCTTAAAGAGCTTGGAGATTTTTCACAACCATTTAGGACAGATTTTGGTTGGCATATCGTTATGTTGATTGAAGATTTCCCTGTTACTCTTAATGATGATTTGTATTTAAGAGTTAAAACGGGTATTGAAAAGGATTCCAGGAGTAAATTGAGTAGTGAATTTATGTCTAAGAAGCTTAAGGATTTATATAAAATAAAAGTGTATAAAGATAATTTTAATTCTCTTAGAAGATTAGCTGTAAAAGATGTTCAAAAAAGAACTTGGGATGCTAACAATGCTATACATCTAGATAAAATTTTGTTTAAGATTGAGGACATGTCTTTTTATCAAAATGAGTTAATTGATTATATTCTTAAGAATCAAAAAAACAACAATGATTTTGATATGTTGTATCTGGATTTTCTTGATAAATGTTTATTTGTTTATGAGGAAAGTCAGTTAGAAAAGAAATACCCAGAATTTAAAGCTCTCCTTAATGAATACAGGGAGGGTATTTTGCTTTTTGATCTAACAAATAAGAATGTTTGGAAGAAAGCAGTTGATGATTCTTCAGGTCTAAGTGCTTTTTTCTCAGATAATATTGAGAATTATAAATGGGAAGAAAGAATTCATGCTTCTATTTATAAATGTATTGATCTATCAACTGCTAGAAAAGTTAAAAATCAATTATATAAATTAAATAGAGGTAAAACTGATAATAGTAAAATCTTAGAATCCATAAATAATGAATCTCCTTTAAGCCTTCAAATTACAACCAATAAGTTTGTTAGAGGAGAGAATGATTATATAGATAATATTTCTTGGAAAGTAGGCTTAAGTAAAGATATAAAAGATTCAGATGGAAGTTATGTTATTGTTAATATTACTGAGGTGTTGTCAGCAGGTGAAATGATCTTAGATAATGTTAAGGGAAAGGTGATTTCTGATTATCAGAAATATTTAGATGCTAATTGGATTTTATATTTAAGAGATAAATACAGCTTTCTATTAAATCAAGATTTACTATATACTTTAATTAGATAATTCAGTGAGATATTATTTGTTAATTGTTTGTTTGGCGTCTTTTTTTTCATGTAATAAAAATTCTTCAGAAACGGTTCTTGCTAAGGTCCATAATGAGATGTTGTTGTTTGAAGAAGTAATTAGTGAATTACCAATTTATATTACAGATACTAATTTATTTATTCAAAATTACATTAATGTATGGGTAAGAGAAAAAGCTTTATTGGATCAGGCTCTGATTAATTTAGATGATAATAGTAAAGAAATTCAGGAGAAAGTAGATAATTATAGGAATTCTCTTTTAATATATGAATATCAGCAAAAATTAATTAACCAGAATTTTGACACTACGGTTAATTTTAATGAAATTCTCGATTATTATAATACAAATATTAAAGAATTTAAGCTTTTTCAAGATATCTTTAAGGGTCGTTTTATTATTATTGATAAAAACGCTCCAAATTTAAAGAGTTTATTTAAGATGTTTAAGTCTAATGATGATGATGAAGTTGATGATTTAATTAGTTACTGTATGTTATATGCCTTAGAATATTACATTAATGATTCATCGTGGAGTTATTTTAATTCTATAAAACAAAAGTTACCAGAGAATTTCTCTGAAAAAGAAATTTTTTATTCAAAAAGAAAATATGATATAATAGAGGGAGAAAAATATCTTTATTTATTACTTTTAAAGGATTTTAAATTTAAAGGAACGACAAGTCCATTCTCGGTAGAGAAAGAAAAAATTAGGGCGTTAATAGTTAACGAAAATAAAATTAATTATTTGGATGAGATTGAAACAGATTTAGTTAATAGAGGGAGATCTTCAAATTATATAAATATCTACTAGATGAAGAAAATATATTTTTTAATTATTTTATTGTGTTTCCAGAGTGCCCTTTCTGCTCAATCTATTGATAAGGTTGAAGCAATTATTGGAAGCGAAATTCTATTGACATCAGATATTGAAAATCAATATAATCAGTTTCTGAGTCAGGGGGTTATAGATGCAGAAAATCTCAGATGCGATATTCTAGATGAGTTGTTATTTCAGAATTTGCTTGTCCATCATGCTAAGATAGATAGCACTATTAATGTTTCAAGTGAAGAAATAGATCAAGAAGTAAATAAAAGAATCACATATTTTGAGAGTCAATTAGGCTCATTAGATAAGGTAGAGGCTTACTTCAAGAGAAGTGTTGAAAGTATTAATGAAGAACTTTCATTTGTTGTTAAGGATCAGTTTTTTAGTCAAAAGAAGCAATCATCAATTATTGATGGCGTTAAAGTAACACCCAAGGAGGTAAAAACCTTTTATCAAGCTTTAGGTCAGATTGATATTCCTGTTGTTCCTACTCAAGTAGAGTTGTCTCAGATAGTTGTTTTGCCAAATATTTCTCAAGAAGAAAAGAAGTCTATTAAGGATAAATTAAATAGCTTTAGGAAAAGAATATATGATGGTGAAGACTTTAAGGTTCTCGCCGCTTTATATTCAGATGATATTGTTTCTGCAAATAATGGAGGAGAACTAGGTTTTGTAAATAGAGGGGATTTAGTTCCAGAATTTGAAAGAGCTGCTTTTAAACTTGCTAATGAAGAAGTTTCGGAAGTTATTGAGTCTAAATTTGGTTTTCATATTATTCAAATGCTTGAAAGAAGAGGTGAGCAGATTAATGTTCGTCATATTCTAATCAAACCTAAATTTTCTTCAATGTCCTTAAAGAATGCTAATGATGATATTAGTAAAATAAAATCTAAAATTGATAGTAGTTATATAAGTTTTGATGATGCGGTTAAAAAATATTCTGATGATGATAGTAAGAACAATGGGGGGTTAATTATTAATTCATCTACGGGTTCTTCTGATTTTTCTTTAGATGAATTGGACCCTACAATTAGATACATGATAGAAAAAATGGGTATAGGTGACATATCTGATCCTTCTTTAACAAAATCTAATGATGCAACACAAGCAGCTTATAGGATAATTAGATTAAACAGTAGAATAGTAGAGCATAAAGCAAATATTGTAGATGATTTTGATGTTTTAAAAGAATATGCTCTGTCAGATAAAAGACAGAAAATTATTGATAAATGGATTAAAGACAATATTCCAAGTACATATATTAAAGTTTCTGAAGGATTATCAGATTGTACTTGCTATAATAAATGGATGAATTAATATGGAAAAAAATGATAATATAGAGTTAGTTGAAAGATTTGTTAATTCTTATAATAGTTTTAAAAAGGAGATATCTAAGGTTATTGTTGGGCAAGATCATGTAATAGATCAGGTTCTAATATCAATGTTTTGTGATGGTCATTGTTTGCTTATTGGTGTTCCGGGTTTAGCAAAGACATTGCTTATTAAAACAATTTCCGATTGTTTAGGTCTTAAGTTTAATAGAATTCAGTTTACTCCTGATTTAATGCCATCTGATATTGTAGGTTCAGAGATTCTAGATAAAAATCGAGAGTTTAAATTTTTAAAAGGACCCGTTTTCTCAAATATTATCCTTGCTGATGAAATAAATAGAACTCCTCCTAAAACTCAGGCTGCTTTATTAGAGGCTATGCAAGAGAAATCTATTACAAATTCTGGTAATTTATATCAATTAGATAGACCATTCTTTGTATTGGCAACTCAGAATCCAATTGAACAGGAGGGGACATATCCTCTTCCTGAAGCTCAGCTTGATAGATTTATGTTTAATGTACTGCTTGATTATCCTAACTATGATGAAGAGCTTAGAATTGTTAAGAACACTACTAATGAAGACAACACCTCTCTTGATAAGGTAATGCTTGCTGATGATATTATTTTGTATCAAAAATTGATCCGTTCAATTCCAATTAATGATAATGTATTAGAATATGCTGTTTCTTTAGTTTCTAAGACAAGACCTAATTCAGTTAATGCTGATGAATTGGTTAATGAATATGTTGAATGGGGAGCTGGTCCTAGGGCTTCGCAATATATTGTGTTAGCTGCGAAATGCTATGCTGTTGTTAATGGTAAATTTACTCCTGATATTGAAGATGTTAAGGCAGTTGCTAAACCAATACTTAGACATAGGATTGTAAAAAATTATAAAGCTGAATCTAAGGGTATGAGTATTGATGATATAATTGATGCAATTCTATAATTATGATTCTTCCAATTGTTGCTTATGGTTCTAGTATTTTAAGAAACCCTTGCCTTGATGTAGATTCCTCATATAAAAATCTTAATGTTCTTATAGAAAATATGTTTGAAACTATGTATGCAGCAAGCGGTGTTGGCCTTGCGGCTCCACAAATTAATAGATCTATAAGATTATTTATTGTTGATACTACACCATTTAAGGATGATGAAACGCCAGAGCATGTTGTTTGTAAGAAAGTTTTTATTAATCCCAAGATATTATCTACTTCTGGTGATTCATGGATATTTAATGAAGGGTGTTTAAGTATCCCTGATGTTAGAGAAGATGTTAAGAGGTTGTCAGATATAGTTATTGAATATTTTGATGATAATTTTAATAAAATTACTGAAGAATTTAGTGGCTTAAATGCTAGGGTTATTTTGCATGAATTTGATCATATTGAAGGTATTTTGTTTGTTGATAAAATATCTCCTTTAAGAAAACAAATGATAAAAGGGAAATTATCGGATATAATGAATGGTGAATTTAATGCTCAATACAATATAAGAGTTGTTAAATAATTTATTTTATATCAACAGTTAATTTTTTAGTATCTCCAATGTATCCAGTTAGTCTGTCTCCATGATTAATCTTACCAACTCCTGAGGGCGTTCCTGTATATATTAAATCTCCAGTTCTTAGTGTGTAGAATTTAGAAATAAAAGAGACAACATAGTCAAAACTAAAGATCATATTTTTTGAATTCCCGTTTTGCACTATTTTATTATTTAATTTAAGCTTAAAGTTAATGTCTTCTAAGTCTAATTTATTCTTGTTTATGAATGTATTACTTATTTGAGCTGATCCGTCAAAGCCTTTTGCTTTTTCCCAAGGCATTCCTGATTCTTTACATTTTTCTTGTATATCTCGTGCAGTAAAATCTATCCCTAATCCGATTTCCTGATAGTATTTGTGAGCAAATTTCTCATGAATATTTTTCCCATTTTTACATATTTTTAACACTAATTCTATTTCGTAGTGAATCTTATTAGAAAAATCAGGTATAAAAAAAGGATGACCTTTAGGTTGAATTGCAGTGTCAGGTTTTAGAAAAAAAAGTGGTTCTTTTGGGATTTTGTTTCCTAATTCATTTGCATGATCTATATAGTTTCTTCCAATACAGATGATCTTCATAATTAATCTTCAAATTTATTTTGCAACTTAATTTTTATTACTAAATCTTTAAGCACTTTTTTAGTATATAAAGGAAAATCAGCTTGATTTATCCAAGAGAAATAGCCTGGGTTCTCATCATATATTTCTTTAATTGTTTTCCCTTTATATTTTCCAAATGTTATGATTTCTTCATTTTTGTTGTTTAGTTTTATAAAGCCAGCTATATCAACACTTTTATTTCCTCTTTGAGAGAATTGAGATAGAAATTTGATGTCATTGTCTAGTTCATCATATTTTTTGATTTGAGCTAATAATATTTCATATGTTGCTATTGTATCTGCTTCTGCTGAATGAGCATTTTCGAGATCTTTCTTGCAATAGAATTTATATGCTGCTGATAAGGTTCTTTGTTCAAGTTTATGGAAGATATTTTGAACATCAATGGTATTTATATTATTTATTGAAAAATCATATTCACAACGTAAGAATTCTTCTGCTAATAATGGAATATCAAATTTATTTGAATTATACCCTGCAAGATCACAATCCTTAATTAATGCTAGAACATCTTCGTATATTTCTTTGAATTTTGGTTCTTTTTCAACCTTTTCATTTGTGATTCCATGAATATCTATTGTTTCTTGTGGAATAGGGATTGTAGGATTTACCAACCAGGTTTTGCTTTCTTTATTTCCATTCGGAAAAATTTTCAATATTGAAATTTCTACAATCCTATCTTTAACGATGTTAACACCAGTTGTTTCTAGGTCAAAAAAGATTATTGGTTTTTTAAGTTTTAATTTCATGAAATATAGATATAAAAAAGACTCCATTCATATGGAGTCTTTTTTTAAAATTTAGATTTTAAAACATTAATTATTAAAATGTATTGAAATTCCAAGCCCAAGAGATAAGCCACTCATTTTTATTTCTAGATCTTCATAGTTGTTGCCATTCCAATAACCATCTTCAAGAGTACTTGTCATCATTGCATATGATAACGATGGGGTTATTGCAACAATATCGCTAACAAAAAAAGAATATCCAGTATTAATCATTAGTCCTGTTATTGATTGTTTTTCTTCATAATCTTCGTATCCTGTTTCTTCTTGTAAAGAATTAACAGAACCAATTGCATAAGAAACACCTGCTGAAACACCAGATTCACCAAAATAATATCTTATTGTTGGTGCAATTGTTGTTGTTGTTGTTGTTGAATTCACTTCATATCCTGATGATTCAGTTTTAGTCCCCTCACCATCTACGGATAGTGTTAGGCCTAACATTAAGTTATCAGCAACAAATATTCCTCCAGAAAGTTCAAGATCCATATTGTTTGAAGATATTTCGCTTCCATTTAAAGTTCCTGGATCAACATCATCAACTGCTAGTGATACGTTTGATAATGAGCTTCCAGCACCTAATACTAAAGTCCCTTTTTCTGTTTGAGCGTTTG
>JAAZYM010000027.1 GCA_014239655.1 Flavobacteriales bacterium
TCTGTTGAAAAATGAAAATCTGATTCAATAATAGCATTTTCATCAGAATCTGATCCATGAACTGCATTTTTAGCTTTACTCTCAGCATATTCTGCTCTTATTGTACCTGGAGCAGCTTCTGTAGGATCTGTAGAACCAATTAACGCTCTAAAGTCTTCTACAGCATTATCTTTCTCTAATATAACTGCTACTATTGGACCACTAGACATATAATTTACTAATTCCCCATAAAATGGTCTTTCTTTATGAACTTCATAAAATTCTCCAGCTCTTTCTTTTGAAAGCAATACCTTCTTCATTGCTACTATTCTAAAACCTGCATTTTCTATCTTATTTAGAATTGCTCCTATATTACCAGCCTCAACTGCTTCTGGTTTTATCATAGTAAATGTTAAATTGCTCATGTATATATTTTTAAAATTTGCTGCAAAATTAGAAATTATTACAAAGTGAGCTTTTGTTTTTATTCTTATTTTTGCAAACTATGTTAAAAAAGGCACATATTCTTAAAGAATTATTACGAGAACCTAAGAGAATTGTAATAACAACTCATAGGGGTCCCGATGGTGATGCAATGGGGGCTTCACTTGCTTTGTATAATTTGTTAACTAACATAGGACATAATGTTGATGTTATTACACCTAATGACTATGCAAGTTTTTTACATTGGATGCCTGGTAATGATTCTGTTATTGAATATAATGGTAATGAATTATCATCCGATGCTATAACAAATAAGGCAGATATTATTTTTATGTTGGACTTTAACTGTATTTCTAGATTAGACAAGTTTGCTGATACAGTTAATAAATCTGATGCTTATAAAGTATTAATGGATCATCATCAGGATCCAGACATGAATATAGCAGATCTTATATTCTCTGATCCAGACTGTTGTTCAACTGCTCAGCTATTGTATGATGTTATTATAGATATGGAAATGTCTAATAAGATTAATCAAGATATCGCTGAATGTATATATGTGGGTATAATGACTGATACTGGATCATTTAAGTATAGCTCTACAACATCAGCTACTCATAATATTATTGCTGAACTAATAAAAAAAGGAGCTAGGAACACGAGAATTCATGATTTAATATATGATAACTACTCTGCAGATAGAATGAAGTTATTAGGATATTGTATAAATGATAAATTACTATTATATCCTAAAAATAATTCTGCAATAATATCGTTAACAAGTGAAGAATTAGATAGGTTTAATTTTAAGAAAGGAGATACAGAAGGCATAATAAATTATGCTCTTGCTGTTAAAGGTATTATATTTGCTGTGTTAATTGTTCAAAGAGAAGGTGTTGTTAAGCTTTCTTTAAGATCTAAAGGAAATTTTAAAGTTAATCTAATAGCAAATAAATTTTTTAATGGAGGAGGGCATCAAAATGCAGCTGGAGGAATCTCTAATTTAGGTGTAGAAGGAACAATTAAAAAAGTAAAAGAAATTATAGAAATCTATAAAGAAGAATTAAATAATTAAAACAATATAATATGAAAGAGATTTTTTTATCACTAGCATTGCTAGTTGGAATAAATTGTACAAGTACTAATAATAATAACAATAATAATATGGAAGAAGGAATGTATGCAAATATTAAAACAACAAAAGGTAATATTTTAATAAAACTTGAATTTGAAAAAACACCTTTAACAGTAGCTAATTTTGTTGCTTTAGCAGAAGGTAATATGAAAAACCAAAAGAAAAAAATAGGAGAGCCTTATTACGATGGGTTGAAGTTTCATCGTGTGATTGCTGATTTTATGATTCAAGGTGGATGTCCAGATGGTCTTGGAACAGGAGATCCAGGTTATAAATTTTCGGATGAATTTCATCCTGATTTAAAGCATGATAAAGGAGGTGTGCTCTCGATGGCAAATTCTGGACCTAATACTAATGGATCACAGTTCTTTATCACACATAAAGAGACTCCTTGGTTAGATGGAAAACATTCTGTTTTTGGAAGCGTTGTTGAAGGGATGGAGGTAGTTAATGCTATTGCACAGGATGATATTATGGAATCTGTTATAATTACTAGAAACGGTTCTAAAGCTAAATCATTTGATGCTGCACAAGTTTTTGGTAATGAGCAAACCAAAATGATTAAAGCGGCAGAGAAGAAAAGAAAAGAAATGGCATTAGCAAATAAAAAGCTTATGGAAGGAGCAACCATCACTGAGTCTGGTCTTGGATATAAAATGATTAAAGAAGGTATTGGTGTTCAGGCAACAAATGGAAAAACAGTTTCTGTTCATTATACAGGTAAATTAACTGATGGAACAAAGTTTGATTCTTCACATGATAGAAATCAGCCAATAGAATTTGTTTTAGGACAAGGAAGAGTTATTAGAGGATGGGATGAAGGGATTTTATACTTAAAGGTAGGAGGTAAGGCAACATTTATTATTCCTTCAGATCTTGCATATGGAGAGAGAGGTGCTGGAGGAGTTATTCCACCTAATGCTACATTAATTTTTGATGTTGAGTTAATAGATGTTAAATAAAAGAGCAACTCATATACTTACAAAAAAGGCTGTCATTTGACAGTCTTTTTTTTAGTTGTTATTTAGTTTTATAATATGTTTTTTTAAAAATCAATTTAAATTAATCAATCTTTTTCTATTCAAAATCAAATAAATTTTCTTTATAACTGTTAGTTTTTGATTTTATTTATTCTAATAAAACAGACTTTAATAAGCTGTTAATAAATATTAGATTTTTGTATGAGTATATATAAAAAATCGTCTGAATAAAATATTATAATTGCATTAGTCTTTACTCTTTTTATATATAATTCAAAATCACTTTTTATTATAAAAGACAAGAGTAAATCACTCAAAATTTTATTTAATTTTTAAAACTTACAGTATGGGTATATTTGACTATAGAAGAAATTATAAGCCTTTTGAGTATCCTGAGATAACAGATTTTACTGATGCAATCAATAAATCATTTTGGGTACATTCAGAAGTTGATTTCACTGCTGACACTCAAGATTTTTTATCTCATTTATCACTTGCTGAAAAAAATGCAGTCAAGAATGCCTTGCTTGCAATTGCGCAGATTGAGGTAAATGTTAAAACTTTCTGGGGAGATCTATATAGTCATTTGCCAAAGCCTGAATTTAATGGATTAGGAAGTACTTTTGCTGAATGTGAATTTAGACATTCTGAAGCATATTCAAGATTATTAGAAGTACTTGGTTATAATGATGAATTTGAAACTCTAATAGAGATTCCTATAATCAAAGAAAGAGTTGATTATCTATCGGCAGCATTATCTAATGCAAAATCTCAAGATAGGGAAGAATATGCTATTTCATTAATTCTTTTCTCAATTCTAATTTAGAATGTTTCATTATTTAGTCAATTTGCTATTATCTTATCTTTTACAAGATTTAAAGGGCATATGAAGAATGTAAGTAATATTATTGCTTGGACATCTATAGATGAACAATTACATGCAAATGCAGGTATGTATATTATTAATAAGATTAAAGAAGAACATCCTGAATTTTTTAATCAGAAAACATTAGATAAAATAACAAGCGTTGTTAAAGAATCTATTGATATTGAGAGTAAATTATTAGATTGGATATTTGAGCAAGGAGAATTAGAATTTGTTACAAAGAAGGATCTATTAAATTTCATGAAATATAGAGCAGATGAGAGCTTAATCCAAATTGGTTTTGAGAAGGTTTTTAATGTTCCTTATGAAGATTATGAACCATTAGCTTGGTTTGAAAATGAAGTTTTTTCAAGTAGTATGGATGATTTCTTTGCTAAAAGACCAGTTGAATACACAAAACACGATAAAAGTATAACAGCACTAGATTTATTTTAAGTTAGATATGGAAGAGAGAGAAAGATACTGGTGGAAAAACACCGAAAGTCAACAAATATTAAATCGAGGATATTTATTACAAGGAGAATCTGTTGAAGGAGCTATAGATAGAGTCTGTACAGCAGCAGCAAAAAACCTATTTAGACCTGAATTAAAAGAAGCCTTTATGGAGATGGTTGAAAGAGGGTGGATGAGTTTAAGCTCTCCAATATGGGCTAATATGGGTACTGAAAGAGGTTTGCCTATTTCTTGTTTTAATGTTCATGTTCCAGATAGGATAGAAGATATTACGCATAAACTAGGGGAGGTGATAATGCAAACAAAGATTGGTGGAGGAACATCTGGTTATTTTGGTGCATTAAGAGAGAGAGGAAGTGCAGTAAAAGATAATGGGAAGAGTAGTGGTGCTGTTAGTTTTATGAAACTGTTTGACACAACAATGGATACTATCTCACAAGGAGGTGTTAGGAGAGGAGCTTTTGCAGCATATTTAGATATAGACCATCCAGATATTGATGAATTTTTATCAATTAAAAGTATAGGTAGTCCTATTCAAAACTTGTTTTATGCAGTATGTGTGCCAGATTATTGGTTAAATGAGATGATTGAAGGGGATATGGAAAAAAGAAAAATATGGGCTAAAGTGCTAGAAAACAGGCAACAAAAAGGTTTACCTTACATCTTTTTTACAGATAATATTAATAGAAATAAACCTCAAGTCTATAAAGATAAAGGGATGATGATTAATGCAAGTAATCTGTGTTCTGAAATTGTTCTGCCTTCAAGTAGCGATGAGTCATTTATTTGCTGTCTTTCATCATTAAATCTAGAAATGTATGATGAATGGAAAGATACTGAAACGGTGAAACTTGCAATATTTTTCTTAGATGCTGTGCTGGAAGAATTTATTAAGAAAACAACAGGAAATCACTATCTAGAAAATGCTCATAATTTTGCTAAAAGACATAGAGCTTTAGGACTTGGTGTATTAGGTTGGCATTCATATCTACAAAGAAATATGATTCCTTTTGAAGGATTAGAGTCTAAACAATTAACAACTACTATATTCAAGGATATACATGAGAAATCAGAAAAAGCAACAAAGGAATTAGCAAGAATCTATGGAGAACCTGAAGTTCTAGAAGGTTATGGAAGAAGAAATACAACGCTATTAGCAATTGCTCCTACAACATCATCTTCTGCTATATTAGGTCAAGCATCACCAGGTATTGAGCCATTATATAGTAATTATTATAAGGCCGGTCTAGCAAAAGGTAATTTTATGAGAAAAAACAAATATCTTGAGGCGTTATTAAAGGAAAAAAATATTGATAATGAAGAGACTTGGAGAAGTATAATGCTAAATAATGGAAGTGTTAATCATCTAGAAGAATTATCTGATAATGAAAAGAGTGTTTTTAAAACTTTTAAAGAAATTAGTCAGCTAGAGATTATTCAGCAAGCATCTATAAGACAAAAATACATTTATCAAGCCCAAAGCCTTAATTTAAATATACCTTCTAATTTACCGGTAAAAGAAGTGAATAATCTTATACTAGAAGCATGGAAGCTTGGTGTTAAAACATTATATTATCAAAGAAGTCAAAGTGTTTCTAAAGAGATGGTAACTAATTTAGTGTCTTGTAGTAGCTGTGAAGGTTAATCTAAATTATAAATTTTAGAGTATTTACTTTTAGCATAATCCATAAAATATTTAAAATTCAATTCTTCACCTGTAATTCTCTTACATAAATCTTTTGCGTCATATCTTTCTCCATGGCGATGAATGTTGTTTCTTAACCATTCTAATAATTCTTTTGTATCACCATTTTCCATCTTAGAATTAATATTAGAAATTTCACTAGATGCTTGATTATAAAATTGAGCTGCATAAAAACTTCCAAGTGTATAGGTAGGGAAGTAGCCAAAACTACCGTGAGACCAGTGAATATCTTGCAAAACACCTAATGAATCAGATGGAACATCAATATCTAAATACTTTTTATAAAGATTATTCCAGACAGAAGGTAGTTCATCAACATTAATATTTCCTTCAATTAATCCTTTTTCAATTTCATATCTAATGAGAACGTGTAAATGATAGGTTAATTCATCAGCATTTGTTCTAATTAAAGATGGCTTAACATTATTACAAGCTTGATAAAATGATTTATAATTAACATTGCTTAATTCTTCTGGAAAATATGATTTTAAAACAGAAAAATTATTTTTCCAATAAGGAAGACTTCTGCCAATATGATTTTCCCATAATCTTGATTGAGACTCATGTATTCCTAAAGAAATTGAATTTCCTAGGGGAGTGCCGTAATTTTCAGATAATATTCCTTGTTCATATAAAGCATGTCCACCTTCATGAATACAGCTCCATATCATTTCTGAAAGGTTTTTTTCATCGATTCTAGTAGTAACTCTAGCATCTTCGGGTGAAAAATGAGAGGAAAACGGATGTGCTGAAATATCTTGACGTCCTGAATCAAAATTATACCCCATTTGTTTTAAAAGATCAATACCAAAATCCCATTGTTTTTTATGATCAAAATGCTGATAAAAAAATGAATCATCTACATGATTATTTTGAGAAATTTTATTGATAAATGGAACTAATTTATTCTTTACATCATCAAAAATCAAGTCAATATCTGTTGTTGTTAAATTAGGCTCATATCTATCTAGTAATGCATCATAAGGATGATTTGTGTATCCTAATAATTCACATTCTTCTTTTCGTAATTCAACTAATCTTTCTAGAGAATTTTTAAATAATTTAAAGTCATTTTTATCTTTTGCAATTCTCCAGTCTTGAAATGCCTTAGATATTAGCTTAGACTGTCTAGTAATAAAATCACTAGAATATTTTAAATTCTTTTTAAATTCTTTATTTGAAAGAAATACATTTCTTCTCTGATCATCACTTAATGATTTGTCATTAATTAATTTTTCTAACA
>JAAZYM010000021.1 GCA_014239655.1 Flavobacteriales bacterium
GACAATCTAAAAATTACTAATAGATTAAAAGCAAATATAGGTGTTCATTTAGGTTTTTATGATACTAAAAGAGATGGGTCCTTATTTGGCTATAAAACACTAAAAATAGACAATAACATCTCATTCCAGCCAAGAATTTCTGCAAGATATCTAATTAATGATCGCTGGTCAATAAAAGGATCATATGCAGAAATGACTCAAAATATCCATCTACTCTCTAACTCCTCTATTGGATTTCCTAGTGATATATGGGTTCCTGCTATTGATAGCGTTCCTTCTCAGACATCTAAACAATGGGCTGGGAACATCTCTACTGAACTGGGTAATGGAGAATATGAACTTAGCTTAGAAGGATACTATAAAACAATGGGTAACCTTATAACATATAAGGCTGGATACTCTAATCTATCTAGTACTGAGCCTTGGCAAAACTCTGTTGAAACAAATGGAGAAGGAGAATCATATGGTGCAGAACTATTTTTACAAAAGAAAAAAGGAAAAACTACTGGATGGATAGGATATACTCTTTCCTGGACAAACAGGAGGTTTGAAAATATAAATTTTGGTGAGTGGTATCCGTATAAATTTGATAGAAGACATGACTTTTCTTTAGTGCTTTCTCATAAATTTAACGATATATGGGATGCAGGTCTAACCTGGGTATACGGAACTGGAAATGCCATAACATTTCCTCAAGCAATATATTTAGGAACTCCATATAACCAATCAGATGAGGTTGATTATGTTGAATCTTATGGTGAAAGAAATTCTACTAGATTAAACTCATACCATAGACTCGACTTTGGATTAAATAGAACTATAAAAAAGAAAAGATTAACAAAAATCCTATCATTTGGAGCATATAATGTCTATAGTAGAAAAAATCCATTTTTTGCATATTTAACATATGAACAAGGAAATAGAGTAGCTAAACAAGTTTCATTATTTCCAATTATCCCTTCAATTTCTTACAGAATACAATTTTAATTATGAAAAATTTTAAATTACTTTTATTAATACCAGCTATTTATTTTTTCTCTTGTGGAGAGATTGAAACTGTAATTGATCTTGAAATACCTGCTCATGAGCCCGTATTAGTTCTAAATGGAAGATTAGACACAGATACAAACATTCAAGTGCTTATCTCAAAATCTGTTGGTGCCTTTGAAACTGCTTCACCATCAATGATTAATGATGCAGAGGTCTTATTATTTGAAAACGGCACGTTTATTGACAGTCTAGAATTAGACACTCAGAATACAATATACCCATGGGTAAATGACGGAAACTGGAATACGAGTACTATAATAGCCATGAACTACTATAAAACTAATTTCATTCCTATAGAAAATAATAATTACCGAATAGAAGTCAATCATGATAATTACAATTCTGTTTCTGCAACAACCTATATCCCAGAAGATATTATTTTATATAATATAAGTATTGACTCAACATCTAATACTGATAAAATAAATTTCCAATTTAGCTTTGATGATAATATCGATCAAGATAATTTCTACTCACTCTCATTAAATGCATCATGTAGTAAAATTTGGGAAGATGATTATGGATATGATGAAGAATATGATTGGGAATACAAAGTAGAAATGAATTCTAATGACCCATCATTCCCAGTAAATGAATTGTTCTCTGGGTACACATTCTCTGGAAACAAAGCAATTTTCACAGATGCTCTGTTTAATGGACAACAAAAAAACATCTCAATTGATGTTTTTACAGATGAATTTACATATAGTGACTGTGATACAATAAAATTTGAATTTTCTACCTTCAGTGATGATGCATATAAATATTACAGTTCCCTTTCTGAACAAAGAGATAAGGGAGAGCTAGATATATTTGGAGGAGAAGTTGTTCCGGTATATACAAATGTAACAAATGGTTTAGGGATATTAATCTCTAAAAATGCACAAGAAATCTATATAAAACCTTAATCTAATAAACAGCTCTTTCTAAAGAATAATCTAAATATCTCACTAGTGGTGCATAGACATTAATCTTACCACCAGTTAATCTGTATTTTTCTAAATTATAAATCATATTCTTATTACAGAAATGCATCATAATATTATATGCAGCAATAGAGAACCTTGAAGGTGAAGAAAGAAATTTTTCTTCAAAACTATACAGCAACAAACTATCTCTCCTAATGTTTTTATTAAAATAATAAGGATCTGGAAAATGAACATCAAGATGCATAAGATTCTCTATATCAAGATGATCATAGTTTTTTAAATTTGATAATCCAAAAACTATAAAACTAGAGTCAATACCACCTAAAGTAGCCAGCATTTTACTGACAAATGCTCTATTAAAGGAAGGTAGTATGACGATCTGCGAATCTAAAAACTGACTCCGTATACTATCAATATGCGTATATATCATATTTATCTTCATAATACGATTAGTATTCTTAGATAATTGTCTCTCAAGATATAATGCTAAGCCCTTCTCCTCCTCTTCGTAACAAATTATGACATTTTTAGCATTATATTTTTCTTCAATAAATTTTGTGATAATCTTACTCTGAATTTTAAAAGGTGTATTTATCTGAATGGTAGAAGGATTGTTTTTTAAAAATTCACTTGATTTAGATAATGGGGAAATAAGCATCTTATTCTTATCATTTCCATATTTATCACTAACGATTTCCATGTTTCTCGAATATATTGGGCCAATTATTATATCCACTGTATCAAGCATCTTAGATCTCACTATTTCTACAACCTTCGCTGAATCATTTCTTGTATCATACACAACAAGATTAATTGCAACCCCTAATCTCTCTAAAGAATCTAATGCTAAGTGAATACCCTGCATGAATTGCAAAGCCATATTAGACTTACCTAAAATCACATCATTAGCCTTATCCTTATCTTCAAATGATGCTACAAGAGTATCGTTTAAATTTTTATAAAACGGCAATAGAAGTGCAATATCCAGTTTTTTACCACGATTAGAAGCGGTCCCTTCTACTTTATTTCTTTTTATCGGTATATACAAAACTTGTTGTTTATAAAGCTTCATACCGGTTTCATTTGTTTCAAGAATTCGATTAACTGAAATCTTATATAACTCTGAAATATCATCTATAGTCTGATCAGCTTTTACAATATGTTTAACATATGAATGATTATTAATAAATATGGTGTCATTAGTATCTTGTGAATACAAAGACGTACTAATAAGAAATATTAATAAATAAAAAAAGAATCTAATTACTCCCATTCTATTGTTGCTGGAGGTTTAGAGCTAATATCATAAACAACTCTATTAACACCTGGTACTTTATTAATTATCTCATTTGATACTTTCGCAAGAAAATCATATGGAAGATGTACCCAATCTGCGGTCATTCCATCAGTGGACTCTACAGCCCTTAAAGCAACAACATTCTCATATGTTCTCTCATCACCCATAACGCCAACAGATTGTACTGGAAGTAAAATAGCACCAGCTTGCCATACCTCATCATAAAGATTATCTCTCTTTAAAGAAGAAATAAAAACAGCATCCACTTCTTGTAAAATATTGACTTTTTCTGGTGTTATTTCTCCCAATATTCTAATAGCAAGTCCTGGACCAGGGAATGGATGTCTTGATAACAGATTATTATCCATAGACAATGCCTTACCTATTCTTCTCACCTCATCCTTAAACAATGTATTTAATGGTTCAATAATTTTTAATTTCATATAATCAGGTAAGCCTCCAACATTATGATGTGATTTTATTGTAGCAGAGGGACCTCCAGTTGCAGAAACTGATTCAATAACATCAGGGTATATTGTTCCTTGAGCTAACCATTTTACATCTTTAATCAAACTTGCTTGATGATCAAAAATATCAATAAATTTTGACCCTATTGCCTTTCTTTTTCTCTCAGGCTCAGATATCCCACTAAGAACATTATAAAACTCCTCTTTTGCATCAACTCCCTTGACATTAAGTCCCATATCTTTATACTGCTCTAAAACATCTTGAAATTCATCCTTCCTAAGTAAACCATTATCCACAAAAATACAGAACAGATTATCTCCAATTGCTTTATCAAGCAATACTGCAGCAACTGAAGAATCAACTCCACCTGATAGTCCTAAAATAACCTTATCATTACCAATATGAGATTTAAGATCTGAAATAGTGCTTTCAACAAAAGAATCAGGAGTCCAATCTTGTTGATATTTACATATACCTATTAAAAAATTACTCATTAACTGCTGACCATCTTTAGAATGATAAACTTCAGGATGAAATTGGAGCCCATATATCTTCTTATTAGAAACATTATATGCAGCTATTTCCACTTCATTAGTTGATGCTAATAAATTAAATGACTCTGGCAGCTTAGTAATTGTATCTCCATGACTCATCCAAACCTGTGAATTATCAGATATATCCTTAAATAATGGAGACATCATATCAAAAGATGATAAATTAGCCCTGCCATATTCTCTTATTTTTGAAGCAGAGATTTCTCCTCCATTAATATACGCAAGAAGCTGTGCCCCATAACAAATTGCTAACACAGGTATATCACGATCAATAAAATCTAATTTTGGTATTGGTGCTTTTTCATCTCTAACAGAAAATGGAGAGCCAGAAAGAATTATTGCCTTAACATTATTATCTATCTCTGGAACCTTATTAAATGGATGAATTTCTGAATAAATATTTAATTCTCTAATACGTCTTGCTATCAATTGTGTGTATTGAGAACCAAAATCAAGAATTAACACCTTTTCATGCTGCATAATACAATTAATTTTCTAAGTTTAAAATTACAAAATTAGGGTCTAGTGGATCTAGAATAGAAATTAATTTTTTTATAAAGTTATCCCCATATCTTAAATATAAAGGAATGAAACTATCATGCCTCTCTTGTAGTTTATTATCAGGAAATAAAGCCTCTTTTATTTTTTTAATCTGAATAATCTTATTCTCATGTTTTAACTTTAAGTTACGTATTAATTTCTTCTCAAGAAGATTTAAAGAATTAGTAGTTTTCTTATTTATAGCATCTAGACTAGCAATTAAGCTTGGATCCTCAATTTTCTCAGAAAAAGATGCAAATATCTTTCCTAAATCAATCAACTCATTATCAAAACTACTATGACTAGAACTATTCAATATGTATTTTTTGTTTATTTGATCTATATCCTGAAAGAAATCCAAAATATCTAAACCTAGACTTTTAACTCTCTTTGATTGCTTCGTGTCAATATTTATCACTGAATTTCTTAATAATAGCATAGGCATAGAAATAGCAATCTCATCAAAAACATCATGCAATTGCAACCAATATGATATTTCTGAACCACCACCTATATATGCAATATTTGGCAAGATTAACTCCTGATAAATTGGTCTTAACAAAACATTAGGACTAAACAGGTCTGGGTTTTCCTGGATAAATTCTTTTTCTACCTTCTCCTTAACCCTAACCCTTTCTCCATCAGATATTTTAAAAAAATTAATAGGACGAACATATGCCTGAGCATGATATTTAACAGAAAGTTTATCACTAGAATTCTTAATAATATCATGGAATTTATTATAGTTAACATCTTCATCAATAATATTTATAAGTTTTTGTTTTAATAAAGAATCATCTCCATCAATAACCAAAAGTCCATATGAACCAAATAATTCGTTAACTAAAACACGAGTAGCCATAGAAAGATTATATTCTTTCTTGTATGATTTTCTAAAGATAGCTAACAATTCTTCAGAATTACTCTCATGACCTATCAGATCACCTATCTTCTCTAACAATAAATCTAAGCCTTCCAAACTCATTCTTCCAACAGGGCCTTTTTGATTTGTTTTCCAACTTATCTCTTTATTAAATAATGTGATTGAATTAATTTCTTCAAAATCATGATCTTCACTTGCTAGCCAGAATAATGGTAAAAAATTATACTGAGGATATTTTTTTTTCAATGAATTAACAAGGTTTATTGCGCTTGCTATCTTATAAATAAAATATAATGGGCCTGCAAAAAGACATAATTGATGTCCAGTAGTTACAGTGAATGTGTTATCCTCTTTAAGCAATTCAATATTTATATCACTCTCTTTAGACAGAGCAACTCCTTTATTTTGATTTTTAATAACGTTAACAAGCAAATCTCTATCAATATTATCAGCTGATTTTTTTCTAATCTGATGAGAAAAATTATCAATATTGGGAAATTCAGACACATAATTACTTAATGCCTTATCATGATTAACATAATCAATAATTAACTGATTAAACTGATTAGTATCTTTATATGAAATTTTTTGTGTTTTCAAGACTACTTCTTCATGATAAAACCTCCGGCTACTAGATCATCACCTTCATAAAATGCAGCAGATTGACCTGGAGCAATACCTTCAACCTTATTATGAAAAAGAACCTTTAAATTATCACCTTGATTAATAACTGTTGCCATTTCACCAACATGCTTATATCTAATCTTCACTAACAACTCTGTACCATTAATTATATTAGGAGATTTTACATAATTAATATTTCTAACATACATTTCCTGCTTTTTTAAATCTTCTTTTGATCCAACAACAACTATGTTCTCTTTCTCATTTATTCCAACAACATAAGTTGGATTATCTCCCAAAGAAACCCCTAATTTTCTTTGGCCTATTGTGTAAAATGGATAACCATCATGTTTACCTACAACATCACCATTAGTTGAAACAAAATCACCTCCCTTTACTTTATCTTCCAATCCTTTTACTCTTCTTTTTAAAAAACTTCTATAATCATTATCTGGTATAAAGCATATTTCATAGCTTTCACTCTTAGCGGCCAATTGAGAATACCCTCTATCTATAGCCATCTTTTTTATATCTTCTTTATGAAACTTTCCCATTGGAAATATTGTCCTCTTTAAACACTCCTGTGTAACTCCCCAGAGAACATAAGACTGATCCTTAGTTTCATCAATTCCTTTTGAGACAACATACCGATTATTAAACTTACGAACCTGAGCATAATGTCCTGTTGCAATAAATTCACAACCTAGCATATCAGCTCTTTTTAAAAGGGCCTCCCATTTAATATGGGTATTACACAAGACACAAGGATTAGGAGTTCTCCCAGCAATATACTCATCAACAAAATTATCAATAATATGATCTCCAAACTCATCTCTAATATCTAAAATTGTGTGAGGAAAGCCACAATCAACTGCTAATTGTCTAGCATCATTTATAGAGTCTAAACTACAGCATCCAGTTTCTTTTTTTGAGCCACCAGAAGATGCATAATCCCATGTTTTCATTGTTAGACCAATAATCTCATACCCTTCTTCATGAAGCAATAAAGATGCCATAGTACTATCTATACCACCACTCATAGCCATTAAAACTTTTCCCTTATTCATTATATCTAATCACAGTGTCTTGAACACCCTCTTTATTATAATATATCCACTCCCCATATTTAGCATCATTTTTGTATGCGCCAGATGAATAAATTTCACCATTAGGAAAAAAATATGTTTGTTTTCCATCTCTTTTACCCTCTTTATAAGACCCTTCTAACTTAATTTTTCCATTTAAGAAATATTGTTTCCAAACATCAACTAAAATATCATCTTTATAGTTTTTCAATTCATAAAGCTGACCTTCATCATAGAATGTTTTTACAACACCATTAAGCTTACCATTAATATATGTTTCTTCTAAAACCAGAACACTATCTCTATTATAATAATTCCATGTACTATCTTTTAATCTATTTACATATAAACCAGAAGCTTGCAAGGCTCCGCTTCTATAATAAATATATGTTGCTGCTGCTGTTCCTTTATGAAAAAACTCCTTCTCTAATTTTAACTCCCCTGTTTTATAATAATAATAAAATATACCTTGAGCAATATCATCCTTAAAAGTTCCTTCATACCTTAAACTCCCATTTTTATATGTCTTTTTCCATACTCCTTGTTTATTTCCATCTAAATCTACATAATTAATTGATTGAGCACTTGAACTTAAAGAAAAAAAAAGTAAAAGATAAAAGATGTATTTCATAATATATTTTTTTACAAATATAACAAGAATAGAAAAAAATAACTTTATTCTATTTGAGTATTAAACTCTCAATACCGTCTATTAGACTTTGCCAAGAAAATCTTGATTTTTCAACAGAAACATTCTTTACAAACTCTCCTTCTCGCTTATTAGAATAAAAGTCTATTATAGCATCTGCGATATCATTCGGATTCTGTGTTGTTACATAACCTACCTTGTTATTAGGAACAATTTCTGCTAACCCCCCAACATTAGTTACTAACATTGGTCTTTCAAAATGATATGCAATCTGTGTTACTCCACTCTGTGTAGCAGTTCTATAAGTTTGAGTTATCATATCAGATGCGCAAAAATAATTTTTCACGTCAGATTCATCAATAAAATCACTTCTAAGAATTATATTAGATTCTATATCTAATTCATTTATCAAAGAAGTATAATCTTCAATATTATCATAAAACTCACCCGCTACAATTAATTTAACACCTAATTTCTTAACTCTTTTATCTGACATTGCATGAAGCATAAGATCTAATCCTTTATATTTTCTTACAAAACCAAAGAACAATAGATGCTTGTCTTCAGAATTCAAATCTAGATTGGCAAGAGCAGTATTCTTTTCTATTTTTTCGCCAAATTGATCATATATAGGATGTGGAATAAATATTTTTTCTTTTGATGTTGTAAATTTTAATAAATCATCTAGTACCGATGCTGATAATGTTAGAAAAGCATCACAACTTTTAATAAAATATTTTGTTAAGGAAAAATCTCCAAATCTTTTCTCATGCGGAATAATATTATCTGTAATAGCTAAAATTTTAATATTTGAATTAACTAATCTAGCTATAGTACCTAAACATGGAGCCATGAATGGCAACCAATATCTTATTACCAAATAATCAGGATTTTCATTATTAATTGCACGAACTACATTAAACCAATTCCAAGGATTTATAGAATTAATTATACTTCTAATTTTTATATCCTTTGGTGGATCTGAATCTTCATATTGTGTTTTTCCAGGAAAAAGAAAAGATGGGTATTGCAATTTAAAAGAAAATACCTGAACATGATCTCCATTTTCCTTATATGCTTTTGCTAAAGAATTATTAAAATTAGCAATTCCTCCTCTATAAGGATGTGCTGGCCCAATAATAATAATTTTTTTTTGCGACAAAATTTAAACTTCCTTTTCTATTTGATAATTATTACGACCATTTGAACTTCGAGAAATCATTTCAGAGATAAATCCTGCCAAAAAGAGTTGAACTCCAATAATCATAGATGTTAATGCAATATAAAAGATCGACAGATCTGCAATATTTTTTGCAGATATATTATTACTTAAAGCATATATTTTCTCTACCACTATATATCCGAAGATACTAAAACCAAGCAAAAACATAATAGTCCCAATAACACCAAAAAAATGCATTGGTTTCTTTCCAAATCTTGTAACAAAAGTAATTGTTAGAAGATCTAGAAATCCATTTACAAAACGCTCTAAACCAAACTTTGTTTCTCCATATTTTCTACTTTGATGTTCTACTACCTGTTCTGTAATATTAGCAAAGCCGGCCCACTTAGCAAGTACTGGAATATATCTATGCATCTCTCCATGAATCTCAACACTCTTAACAACTGTATTTTTATATGATTTTAACCCACAATTAAAATCATGTAAATAAATCCCTGAGGCTCTTCTTGCTGCCCAATTAAATAATTTTGTAGGTATCGTTTTAGATAATGGATCATGCCTTTTCTGTTTCCATCCCGAAACTAAATCATAATCATCTTTTATTATTTTATCATAAAGTGCTGGAATCTCATCTGGGCTATCTTGTAAATCAGCATCCATAGTAATAACAACATCACCTTTCACTTTCTGAAAACCAATATTTAGAGCAGCAGATTTACCATAGTTACGCCTAAACTTTATTCCATGAATAGATTGATTCTGTGATGAAAGATCTTCTATTACAGACCATGATTTATCTTTACTGCCATCATCTATTAATAAAACCTCATAAGAATAACTATTCTTTTGCATTACCCTATGAATCCATGAACATAATTCTGGAAGAGATTCTGCTTCATTTAACAAAGGAATAACAATTGAAATATCCATATACTATATTATTAAATTAGGGTCTTCCTTTTTAACAAAGAAAGAGATTATTAAAGAATAGAAAAAACCCATAAATGTTCCTCCTAATACAGAAAGTGTAGCCATCCATTGAGGTTGGAGCATCTTTTGGGTCATAGATAAAGCAAGGTCTAAATCTTCATCTGATATCTCTGGATCAGAATTTAATATCTCCTGTTCAGCAATTTTAATGATATTCTCTAAATATTCTGGATTTATGAATGCAACAAATATATATGTATAAAATGCTAGAATAACTGATGCAAAAAACACCACCGATGTACCTATTTTAAGGCTTATACTATAAGAAATTAAGCCATTATTAAGATTATCTCTATACATAATAATAGAATATGTGATGGCTCCAATTATCAAAAAATTATTTAATAACGATGGGATAATAGATTTTTGCTCTTCTAATCCTAAAAAGTAGACGGTAAATGAAATTACAATGAGACCTAATCCCAAATACGCTCCATAATGCATTGCAAATTTTCTAGTATCCATATAAAAGATGTTTTCTGCAAATATAAAAAATAGATACTAAGAAAAATTTTGCTGTATGTTAGATTATATTAATTTTGCCGCTGAAGGGTAAGTCTTGTACGACCAGCTCCCTATGAACTCCCCCAGGACAGGAATGTAGCAAGGGTAATAGGTTGTAGCGGTGCGATACAAATAGCTTACCCTTTTTTTTAGCTTATTCTACTCCATCCCATTCTTTCTCTTGCATAAGGTCTATAGAACCTGGCAATATTAATGTTCTCAGATTTTGATAAATCTAGATCATCATCTAACAATGATTCAACTTCCTTCCTAGCATAAACTAAAATCTTATTATCTTTCACAATATCTGCTATCTTAAAATCTAGAATACCACTTTGCTTTGTACCCATCATATCTCCAGGACCTCGCAACTTCAAATCTACCTCAGCAATTTTAAAACCATCATTAGTATCAACCATTGTTTTTAAACGTATCTTTCCATCACTACTTATTTTATTACCACTCATAAGAACACAATATGACTGATTAGCTCCTCTCCCTACCCTTCCTCTTAACTGATGAAGCTGAGATAAGCCAAATCTTTCTGCACTTTCTATTACCATTACTGATGCATTTGGAACGTTGACGCCAACTTCAATCACCGTAGTAGCCACCATTATATCCGTCTTTCCATCTACAAATCTCTGCATCTCGTATTCTTTATCCTCTGATTTCATCTGACCATGAACAACACTTACCTGAAAATCAGGCAATGGAAATTCTCTTACAATTGAATCATATCCTTCAATTAAATTCTTATAATCAAGTTTAGCACTCTCATCTATTAATGGAAATACAATATATATCTGTCTACCTATCTTTATTTGTTCACGAATAAATCTAATAATCTTCAATCTTGAACTATCAGACCTCCATAATGTTTGAATCTCTTTTCTTCCGGGAGGTAACTCATCAATTATTGAGACATCTAAATCCCCATACAAAGTCATAGAGAGAGTTCTAGGAATTGGAGTAGCTGTCATCACTAAGATATGTGGAGGGTATTTGTTTTTTTTCCACAACTTTGCTCTCTGAGCAACACCAAATCTATGCTGCTCATCTATAACTACAAAACCTAAATTATTAAACTTTACTTTATCCTCAAGTAGAGCATGCGTTCCAACTAATAATTGAACATCTCCATTCACAAGTTCTTCCAGCAATTCTCTTCTTGCTTTTGTTTTTATTGATCCTGTAAGAATATTTATATTAATATCCATCTCTGACAATTCATTAGATATAGTCTCATAATGCTGTTGAGCTAAGATCTCCGTAGGAGCCATTATACAAGCCTGAAAACCATTATCAATGGCCATTAACATACTTAAAAGAGCAACAATGGTTTTTCCACTACCTACATCTCCTTGTAGAAGCCTATTCATTTGCTTATCTCCTTTAACATCTAATCTGATTTCCTTTATAACACGCTTCTGAGCATTTGTAAGTTCAAATTTTAAATGATCCTTATAATAGTTATTAAAATTATCACCTAGATGTAAAAGAGAATAACCAATAGATTTATTATTCCTAATTATCTTGGTTTTAATTAGATGTAACTGTAAAAAGAATAACTCTTCAAACTTTAATCTCTTCTGTGATTTTTCTAACTCTTTTAAATCTTTTGAAAGATGAATATTTATTAAAGCATCTTGTTTACTTGGAAATCTATACTTATCAATCAATTCCTTAGACAGATTCTCATCAATATTATTTTGAAGAAGCGGTATTAGGTTTCTAATTATTCTTGAGATTGCTCTACTATTTAACCCTTTATTTATAAGCTTCTCAGTTGTTGAATAGACCCCATGAAGGCCTCTTTGATCATTTATTTTTTCGTCAACAATATCCAAATCAGGATGAACGAGACTAGGCCTTCCAGAATAAAAACTAGGTTTTCCAAAAACTATATATTCTTTATCTAATTTAATATTTGCTTTAATCCATCGAATAGACTTAAACCATATTAATTCAATCTCTCCACTAGAATCTCTTAAATAAGCTATTAATCTTTTAGATCTCTTCAGGCCTTTTTCTTCTAATCTAACTATTTTACCTCTAAATTGAACATAAGCCAAGGTATCATTAATATTAGATATTAAATGAATATTACTTTTATCCACATACCTAAAAGGAAAATGCATTAAAAGATCTTCATAAGTAAAAATCCTTAATTCTTTTTTTAATAATTCAGACCTTACAGGGCCTACTCCTTTAAGATATTCTATTGGGGTAGCAAGAACATGCATCTTTTAAAATTAAAATCTTTTAAGAAATGGACTTCTAAAAACAAATGGCAATAAATCTTCAACAGAATCAGAAATTAGAACCTTATCATTTGGAGAATGAAGTAAAACCCTAATCTTAGATTTTTGTTTTTCCTCATATTCTGCCATTACCTGTCTACATGCTCCACAGGGACTAATATAATCTTCAATTTTAAAAGATTTTGAAGAAGCAGAGATAGCTATAGTATTAATCATGCTTTCTGGATACTTAGAAGAAGCATAAAATAAGGCAACACGTTCGGCACATAATCCAGATGGGTAAGCGACATTTTCTTGATTACTTCCTTCAATAGTTTTACCATTATCTAATAACACACTAGAACCAACAGCAAAACCTGAATATGAAGAATATGCTGATTCTAATATTTCTTTTGCCTTATTGATTAATACTTGATCCGCAACAGTTAATTCATCATAATTGGCAATATAAAAAGTAGTAGTTATCTTTCTTTCAATCATTTATAGCTTATAAGTTATTTTAGATTCAAAAATAAAAAGAGTTATTGGATCAACAACATTAAATTCTTGCTGAATCTTATAAACAAAACTCAAATCTATTTTCTTATTAATTGGATAAGATGAAGCAAGAGAATATCTTAACTTATTAACCAAATTATCAAAGCTCGAGAAAAATTCAATTGAAAGCGAAGGCTCTAATTTTGTCTTCCTAAGATTATACGAAAGCTTCATTTTTTGCCTTAAAACCTCAGAGTAGGAATTATTATTTCCCTGAGCCAAGACTCTATTTCTTATATCTATATAATATCTCTTTATTTTCTTTGAATAATAAGCATCAATATAAAATCTATTTCTTTTTTCAAGCTCCGAAGAGATTGACCAATCAGAAATATTTCTATAGCCAAGAGCAAAGCTCCATCTTTTATTTTTCTTATATCTTGCTCTTAAATCAATAAATTTTTTTGAAATCAATGATGCATTCTCTCTATATCTAAGTCCATACTTTAAATCTAGTGAGATTTTCTTATCAATCTTTTTTCTAAGGCTTATAGAGTTCCAAAGTTGAAAATCATTCTCTTGAGCAACAGATGTGATACTTAAAAACAATAAAAGAAAAATACTATTCCTGATCACCCTCATAATAGAAGATACGCAGATAAGCAATGTCTTTTAGGAAATCTATTCTTCTAACTTCTACTCTTACAACATCTATTCCAGTTCTTTCTTTTAGATCTTTTATTAACTCATCTCTTTTTGCAGGGCCTATTAAATCAATCTTCTCATAGATAATGTTCTTACGAGTTTCATGTCGTAGAAGCCAAATTTTTTCAAGACCATAAGTAACAGCAATAATCATTAGATTAGCAAAAACTAATTCTGAATAACTAATCTTTTTATTTGCCAAGGCATTAATAACTGAAACTCCAATTACTAGAAACAAATAAGTCATTTCCTTAATCGGAATAGGATCCGTTCTATATCTAATAATTCCAAAAATTGCAAATAACCCTAAAGCAAAAGCTAATTCAATCTTAACACTGTCGAGTAAAATACATAATAAAAAGACAGTTAAACTTATAAGAAAATATGTAAAAAGATAATCTTTATTCTTGGTGACAGGATAATATATATACCTTACAATAATTAAGATTATAGATAAATTAAAAGCAGTCTTAACAAGTAACTTAAAAAAATCTTTAGAATCAAAAAAAGGAGTACCTAGAAATTCTAGACCATCCAATAAAATTAGTAATAGTGACATTTATTCTTGTGTTATTTTATTTATAAAAATTTGTTTTTCTTTAAATCTATTCATTTTTAAAGAACTATCCAATTGCATTGATGAATAACAATACTTGCTTATCCGAATTGGATAGATTTTCATTTCTTTTGCAATCCTAATAAAATCTGAAGACCTGCTCATTCTTTCTTGCTTGACCTCTGCAATAATTAATTTTCTCAAATCCCCACTAAAATCATCATTATGATAATCTAAATTAACATCTATAGTTAATCTTTCTTTTTTTTGTTTATGAACTAAAGTTATTCTGCTAAAATTAATCCATTGAATTGGCATCACTTTTAATGAATCTCCAATAATATCATCAACATACTTTTTCTGATCTTGAGTTAGACTATCAGCAATCTTATCAACCCTTAGGCGTTTCTTAATTGTCTTCTTCTTATTGTTCTTGCATTTTACTTCTAAATATATTAAACCAGAGTCAACATATTCTCTAAATCTTATTTTATGTCTATTTACTCTTCTATTATGATGATCATTATAAAACTTCCTTCCTTCAGTGTCAAAATACAATGATTTGTAAGAATGAATCCTTTTTCCATCTATCTCTAAAACATCATAAAAAGGAATAAGCTGATTAAATAATTCTAGTAATTTATTAGCGCTAAAAGCAAACTTTGTATCTGTTCTATTCATCAGTTTTACTCCATCCATATCTTTTAATGATATAGGTGAAAAATTAGAAGTATGTTTTGCTACTATATTCATTTATTAATTACAAAGTCTGGTAATGTATATATAGAATTGTTAGCTTCAATCTTAACATGTCGAAAAACAGGATAATCATAATTATTTAGAAGATCTGTACTGTCTGCATAAGTAAAAATGGTATAATCTCCTTTTCTTAAAAAATCAAATCTATATTGACCATTCCAATTTGTCTCAACTTTATCATCATAGAATTCATTCTCATTATCAGAATATATTATATAAACATCTTTTTCTGAATCCAACTGATAAAACAGTGTATCCTCTTGTTGTGTCAGAACATTAAAATAAGTCTCTATTTTATATACAGAACCTACTATTGAAGAAGTCCCTCCTTCTCCAGCTTCTTTCTCACAAGAAGAAAAAGTAAACAAAAAAATTAATACTATTAAAATACGACTCATTATAAGAAAGTTTTTGTTAAAAAATTACTTACAAATATAATACCTTCTACTTAGATTATACAATCTTATATTTTTTTTTAGCCCAATCCCAATAAGTATTCATCTCTTCAAATTTCATCTCCGACAAATCCTTGCCTTCTTTTTTTATCTTTTCCTCCATAATCTTGAACCTACTAATAAAGCGTTTGTTGGTTCTTTCTAATGCGTCCTCTGGATTCACATTAATAAACCGAGAATAATTAACCAATGCAAAAAGCACATCTCCAAACTCTTCTTCAATTCTATCATGCTGATTATTTTTTTCTTCAATCTTCAACTCTTCTATCTCTTCCTTAACTTTCTCCCATACTTGTTCCTTATTTTCCCAATCAAAACCAATACCTCTAACTTTTTCTTGAATTCTAAATGCTTTAATAACTGATGGAAGTGAATTTGGTACTCCTTCTAAGACCGATGTCTTTCCTTCTTTTAATTTCAACTTTTCCCAATTTTCTTTAACCTGTTTTTCGTCTTTAACTTTCACATCACCATATATATGGGGGTGTCTATGGATCAATTTATCAGAAATAGCATTGATTACATCTGTAATGTCAAAATAATCTCCCTCTGAAGCTATTCTTGAATAGAAAATAATATGTAATAATAAATCACCTAATTCTTTTTTTATTTCATCCATATCTTTATCTAATATGGAATCAGAGAGCTCATACATCTCTTCAATAGTAAGGTAACGCAAACTATCCATAGTCTGCTTTTTATCCCATGGACATTCAACTCTAAGCCTATCCATAATTTCAACGAGTCGAATAAAAGCTACCCCTTTTTCTTTCATAAAGAATCAATTTCAACAAACTTATAAATTTTAATATCGATGATAACATAGAAACTAATAAAGTTAAAAGAATTTTTACTTAATTTTGTGACATGAAAATCTTTATTATAACAATAGTGATGATGATGTTTGTTTTTCTTGCAATAGGCATCAAGATTATACTAAAAAAAGACGGGGAATTCTCAGGTACATGTGCTAGTCAGAGTCCTTTCTTAAATAAAGAAGGTGAAACATGTGGATATTGTGGAAAAACAGCTGAAGAAATGTGTCCAAATGAATCTTAATTGATAATTCTTTCTTTAAGATCTTCAGAAATAAAAGTTCTTAATTCTCCTTTTATATCTCTATAAACAATATAAGCTTGTATTTCAGGATTATCTATTAAATAATTTTTTGACTTATGCAATCCCATAACCATAAAAGCAGTTGCATAGGCATCAGCGAACATACAATCCTTATGTAAAACAGTTACACTCATTAACTCATTTCTAGCAGGAAAACCTGTAGAAGGATCTATAACATGAGAATATTTAACCCCATTTTCTCTATAAAATTTTCTATAGTTGCCAGAAGTAGCTAAAGACATATCCTCTAATTCTAAAATAAATTGGAATCTATCTTTTGAATCAATAAATTCAGAGGGTCTATCTATCCCTACTGTCCAAAAGTTATTATCAGCATTCTTTCCTTTTGATCTAATCTCTCCTCCAACTTCTATAAGATAATTCTTTAAGCCTCTTAAATCAAACATCTGAGCAATTAAATCCACAGTAAAACCCTGAGCAATTGAATTAAAATCTAACATCATTCTTGAAGGAATAAAAACACTGTCATTACTTAGCTTTATTTTACTAAAGTTAACCAATTCTAATAGCTTCTCTACTTTCAATGAATCCATCTTTTCTTTGTTTGAGAAACCAAATCCCCAAGCATTCACAAGAGGTGTGATAGAACAATCAAAAGCACCATGTGTATTAGTATACACTTTCTCTGCAGCTCTAAACACTGTCCTAAACAAAGAATCAGTGATAATAACTTCTCCTCTATTAATTTTTGAAATTAATGAGTTTACATTATATGTAGACAAACTATTGTCAATGTCAGATAACAAACTATCAATCTCATTTTCTAGATTCTTAGCATCTTCGATAATATATTTAATATGATAGAATGTCCCTTGAGTTTTACCAGTATTTGTAACTAAAACACCATTTATTTTTTCAGTTTGACAAGAAAAGAAAAATAAAAGCATTAACAGAAAGAAAAATCGTTGTAATAAGATTATAATCTTAATTTTCTTTTTATAAATAGCTATCAACGAATCAAATGTATTTTACCAGTTTGACCATGTTTCCATCCCTCAAAATCTTGGAAATAAATCTCGTAAATATATGTTCCAAGTGGCAACTTGTTTCCTGTCTTATAATGTAGACCATCCCATCCATTATTATTAGACATACATTTTAGATCATCAATATTATTTGTAGAATATACTAGATCAGCATTTCGACTAAATATATTAAAATAGAATGTCTAAACAAGGATTCCATTATATGAAAGACAGAAATAATCATTTATTCCATTATTATCCGGTGTGAAACTATTAGGGAGATATATCCAAAATTCATCTTCTAACCATAATTGTTTATATATAGTATCAACACAACCCGCATTATCTATAACAATCAACTGAACTTGAATGATTCCAATAGAATCTTCATAAATATGAATAGGGTTTATTTCATTACTTAAGGGAGAATTATCTCCAAAATCCCATATCCAACTAGAAATATCACCTTGTGATTCATCTATAAACCTAACATTAGTATATAAAACACTTAATGTATCCGAAGAAGTAGAGAAAATTGCTTCAGGAGGATCTTGTATTGTCACTAAGGCAGTACCAGAACACCAACCAGAATTATTTGCGTCACTAAAAGATGATAAAGTATAGAGTCCTTCTTGATCTGTTATAATAGTATAAGGATTATCTGTTGTAGTAATCATAGATTGATTAATACCATCTAAATTATAAATAAAACTATACGGTGGTATAGCCTCACTAAAATACACTTTAACCTCTGCATTTCTTTGTGTATTTGAACATAATGTATCATCTCCACTAATAAAAGCAGTCAACGGTGGTTTAGGTTTGGTTTTCAAAACACAAGAATCTCCACTAACTACAATAAAACTAGTTGTAAGTATATTTAACGAAACTGAATTATTGTTTAGGTGCCAATAATCAAATAACCAATTAGGATCAATTTGCGCAGAAATATTTATCATATCTCCAGATATATATTCTTTTTGAATAGGTAAAGCCTGCACCTGACCATCAATAGTAATTATTGCAGAGCCAATATTATTTATATCAAAAATTATTCTAACCCCTAATTTTTTTTCAATTATTGAATCAACAAATAAAGTGTCACACCCATCAACAGTAAACGAGGTGTGTACAAATAATCCTGTATCTAAAGGGTTATAAACTACTTCACTATGATAAACTGTATCAGTAGAATTATTATAAGTAAAGCTTCCAGGTGTCATACTCATTTTCCACACGAAGATATCTTTCCTTCTATTAGTAGCATCTAATAATATACCGTCAAAATTTGCAACATCTTCAAAAAAACCTACTGCATATACATTTCCAAAACCATCTGCACATATATCATTAGCTCTATCATCATCATCAGTATCTGAACCAGCTACTTTTGCCCATATCCAATCACCTGTATTTGTAGAGCCATCAAGCTGAGCTACCCAAGTTGACATTGTTGTGTCTCCTGCAATCTGTGGGTTAATAGTTAAATTATCTGTAAATTTTGTTGTATCACCTGTTGTTCCGCAAACAAAGACCTGTTTATTAGCATCCACAGACATCTGATACGGTTTATCTGTTCCTGAGCTTCTAATTCTTTTTGCCCATTTCCATTGTCCTTGATTATTCATCTTTGCAACAAAGACATCTCTCTTTTGTTTATGACTTAATGTATCGGATCCATTTGAAGCATTTGCTCCTGGAAATACCATTGGATTACGATATTCTCCCGTTATATAAATATCATCACAAATATCTACAGCAACACTATTTGCTCTATCTGTTTTGTTACTCCCAAAGCCTTCAGCCCATAACCAATTACCCTCCTTATCCATTTTAAAAATAAAAGCATCCCATTCACCATTAGATGTAATCGAATAAGGACCATAATTAGCTACTTGACTTGCCCCTCTATTTTGGAAACCTCCAACTACATATATGTTAGAAAATTTATCTATAGCTAGTCTATTATCTCTAGAACCTCTTTGATCTTTTATACCATCAAACTTATCTACCCAAAGCCAATTTCCATTAGAATCTAATTTACCTATATATCCCATAGGTTGACAATCGTTACCCCATTCAGTGTTAGTTATTGTAAAGCCATCAAAATCCGCATCATATCCAGAAAAGAATCCTGTAACATATATAAAACCATCAGCATCAACTTTAACATCATAGGAATGATCATCAGCATCATATATTGGATAAGGACATCCTCCCGAAGTGTTATCACATCCAAAACCTATTACCCAGACAGGATTACCATCTGTATCAATCTTGGCTAATAGAGAGTTGTCATGAGCATTTCGTTGAGCACCAGGAACATTTATAGTGTTAGGAGCTCCTCGAACACCTAAATAATAAGAACTCCAGAATGTTCCAGTAATAAAAACATCCCCACCGGGAGTTACATGCATTCCTAAAGCTCTATCATCACAACAACCACCTGACTGATTACCCCCAGGTATCGCCCAAAGAACATTTCCATTTGAATCTAGTTTAGCAACAAAATTTTCTTTATTAGTTCCACCTGCATTGTTATTTGTTAAATTAATTTGATCGAAATCTATAGCAGTATTATAATAACCACTTATATAAATATACCCTAAAGAATCTGTTCCAATAGAAATACCTTTATCAGATTCAATACCGCCAAATGATTTTACCCAATCTGTAGTTTGAGCACATAAAAGACCAGGAATCAACAGTAAAAATAATATCTTTTTCATTCTAATAAATAACATTTATAACACCACTCTTTGTAAAAGAAATATTATCATCTCCAATAATTTCTATATGATACAAATATTTGTCCTGTTCAACTTTCCTTCCTTGAAAATATCCATCCCAATGTTTCTGTAAATTATCACTTTCAAATAACATACTACCCCATCTATCAAAGATTTTCATAGAAAATGATTGTATGTTTTTCCCATAAATTACAAACAACTCATTATGCATATCAGAATTTGGAGTAAATGAATTTGGAACATAAAGCTCAGATCTTGGGAGAACATTTACAATAGTAGAAGATGAAAAATCTGAACAACCATACTGATCAACAACAAAAACATAATATTCTCCTTCTTCAACTACAGCCAAAATAGAGTTATTTCCTATAATTTCATTGTCTTGATTATACCATTGATATGAACTATAACTATCTAATAATTCAAGATATAATGTGTCCCCTATATACAATATAAATTCATCCCAATTAATTACCGCTTCAGGCATTTCATTAAGTGACACATTTACTGAACCAGATATATTTGATATACAGTTATTCTGATCAGTAACATTTAAAATCTGATAAGTCCCTTGTTGATTTGTTGTATAACTATATATACTTGTTGGTATATTATTCTGAATAATTGTATCTAAATCATTATAAAACTGTAGATTCCAAGGCAATAAACCATCATAAGTAAAATTAATTTGAACTGTTGATCCATCATCACAAATTGAACCTCCTCCAGAGATATTAGTGTTTGGTGGTGGTAGTTCATTAATCTCAATACTAGCATCACCAAAACAAGAAGTTATATTATCAGTTACTATCACATTATAAGAACCACCTCCAACATTTATCACGCTATCTGTAGCATTATTATTCCATAAGTAACTATACGAACCTGAACCACCAGTTATAACTGGATTTAAAACTGCCAAAGCATTACATTCAATAGTAAGATTACTACCTAAATTAACTATTGGTGCTGATTGAGAATTTACTATTATAGTATCTGAAATAATAGGGCATCCAAATGATGTAGCAGTTACCCAATATGTTCCACTACCTACAGTAACAGCAGAATTTGTACTAAAAATATTCCCCGGTCCATCATACCATTCATATGTAGCTCCAACACCACCATTTGCAGTTAAAGTCACTGATGAATTACACGGGATTTCTAAAACTGTAGAATCTAAACCTAAATCATCAACAATCTCTAATAAAGGAGAGGCAAAACTTCCTGCCTGTAACCATACAAAAGAACTTAGTCCCGTATCACTTCCATCTGCAATTGCTAAACGAATATGATATGTCTCTCCACATTGAACTGCAGCATAAGCAGTTAATACAGTGGTATATCCATCAGCATATGCTATAGTGTCTAACCCACCCTGATTATCTACAAAATATTGAGCATTTATTGGAGTCACACTATTGACAGAAGAAATTGTAATGGGAAGCGGAGGATTAGAGCCTGGAACAATAGCTAAATTAACAGAACCATTTGGGTGAAAAGAAGGAGATGAATAAGGGCCTGTGATTCCAGGACCAGAAAGAAAAAAACCAAAAACATCATTGTACTGACTATTCTCAAAAGCAAAATATTCTTCAGAACCAAAAACATACTGAAAACTTAATGAATCAGAAGTTGGAATAAAATCAAACTCTAAAACAGCTACATCATTAATACTAGAAACTGTAAATGAATTTGTATGAGGACTTGGTAATAATGGAGGCACAGAATTAGCTACATTTAAAAGATCTGGATCAGTAGCTAAATTAGAAGGAACACCCCCAAAACCAGGAAAGAGTGGATCAAGAACAGATATATCACCCGTTCCCATGACAACTCCATTGCTTATTCCTAAACTTGTATTTGTTGCATCAAAATAACCAATTTGAATACTATCCCCTTGATAGATATGATTAGAAGCTACAATTCCACCACCTAATAATACGTTATCAATCAAATATGTCGGAGAATCATATGGGGGATTTATATCAATAGTTATCTGACTATATGAAATAAAAGAAAAAAGAAAAAAAGAAAAAAATAATTTTAATCTCATAGCAATACAAAATTATGAAATAAATATTATTATAATAGAGATAAATTAGTTAGAAGAATACTTAAACTTATATATATAATAAATTAATCCTTTATTTGATTATTATACATCTCAAAATATTCTCCTTTAAGAGCTAATAAAGCCTGATGATTACCCTCTTCTTCAATAACACCATCTCTTAATAATAATATCTTATCTGCTTTAACGATCGTTGATAATCGATGTGCGATAACTATTGTTGTTCTATCTTTTGATAACTTTTCAAGTGCATTTTGCAATAATGCTTCAGTAGCAGAATCAATAGAGGCTGTTGCCTCATCTAATATCAATATCTTAGGATTTCTAACATATACTCTAAGAAAAGCTATTAACTGTCTTTGACCGGAAGATAATGTAACTCCTCTCTCTCCTACAACATAATCAAAGCCTGTAGGTAAAGATGTTATAAAATCATGAATCCCTATTTGTTTTGCAGCAACAATAACATCTTCTCTTGAAATAGAATTATCAAATAGAGTAATATTATTTAAGATAGAATCTGAAAACAAAAACACTTCTTGCTGAACTAATGCAATATTTTTTCTAAGAGATTTTAAAGTAAACTTGTTAACAGAGGTGTCATCAATCTTAATATCTCCTTTATCTATCTCATAAAAACGATTTAAAATCCTAATGATTGAAGATTTTCCAGCGCCAGTATGACCAACTAAAGCTAAAAATTTTCCTGCCTCTATCTTAAAGCTTAGATCCTTTAATATCCATTGATCCTCTTTGTATTTAAACCATACATTTTCAAAAGAAATAGCACCATCAACATTTAAAACCTCTAAAGCACCATCATCTTTAATTTTATTATCTGTATCTAAAACTCTAAACACCCTCTCCGAGCCAACAATTCCCATTTGTAAAGTGTTAAATCGATCAGCTAATTGTCTGATCGGACGGAACATCATGTGTATAAGTAAAATAAATGCAATAATCTCACCAATTGTTATGTTTTTACCAGAGAGAATTCCCTCTCCACCATACCATATAATTAAACCTATAGAAACTGCTGAAAGGACCTCAACAACAGGAAAAAAAACTGCATAATAAAATATTGATCTTAAATGTGCATCTCTATGCTCTAAATTTATCTCTTTAAACTTTTTAAATTCTGCTTCTTCTCTATTAAATATTTGAACTATATTCATGCCAACTATATGCTCTTGCACAAAAGAATTAATACTAGAAACCTTATCTCTAACATCTTGGAATGACGCCTTAATATTCCTCTTAAACCATGCCGTTGCTATTAATAAAACTGGTATTGTTAAAAGAGCAATTATTGACAACCTCCAATCTGTATAAAACATAACAGCAATAACAATAATTAATTTTAAAAGCTCAGCAATAATAACAAGAAGGCCTTGAGAGAAAATATCTGCAATGGTCTCAATATCTGAGACTGACCTAGTGACCAATGTCCCTATTGGTGTTTTATCAAAAAAACTCATCTTTAAAGAAATGATATGTTTAAAAATTTTCTTTCTTAAATCAAGAATTACATTCTGACCAATCCACGTTGAAAGATAAATATAGAAGAACTGTATAAATCCTTCACAAAACAGTAATACAATCAACAATACAGTTATCTTAAATAAATTCTCAGGATCAGAAATCATTATAAAATTATCAATAGCATAATTAATAAGGATTGGCCTTGCTGGCGCTAGAAAAGACAATAAAATTGCAGATAAAGCAGCAATAAAGAATTGTTTTTTATATGGCTTTGCAAAAGCAATAACCCTAAACAACAATGATATATCGAGAATTTTACCTGTTTTACTTTCCTGCATGTATAATTTCTTTTGAATACTCTATTTGTAAAAGAGACAATCCATTAGCAGGAACTGAATAACCAGCTACGGCTCTATCTTTTGCTAAAATTATTTCTTTGATACTTTCAGGAGGTGTTTTTCCATCTCCAACATCTATCATTGTACCAACAATTGATCTTACCATATTACGTAAAAATCTATTTGCTTTAATAGAAAAGATTAATGTATAATCATCCTCAGACCAATTTGCTGAAAATATCTTACAATTATTTGTATGATTATCACTATGTAATTTAGCAAAAGAACTATAATCATTCTCTCCAATAATAAATTTACAAGCACTATTCATTCTACTAATATCTAATGATCTATGTAATAAAAGAGCATGAGGAGTAAAGGGGTCTTTAAATTTTGAGATTCTATACTCATATATCCTAGATATAGCCGAGAAACGAGCATGAGCATCAGGTATTACCTGATAAATATCATTAATCGCAATATCATCTGCTAAGAACCCATTCATTTTGAAAGTTATTTCTTTAACATCAATCTTTTGATCAAAATCAAAATGAGCTATTAATTGTTTAGCATGTACGCCCGTATCTGTCCTTCCAGCACCTACAACTTTAATCTCAGTGTTTAAGATAACAGAAAGCGCATTGTTAATTTGACATTGTACAGTATCAGCATTGGGCTGTATCTGCCACCCATGATAACTTGCTCCATTATATGATATATCAATAAAAAATCGCATCTTTAAAAATTGAATACAAAATTAAAAAAAGCAAATCATTATATACGATAAATAAAATTTGTTCGTTGTGTTTTGAAAATACGAACGTGTATATTAATTTTGCAAGCCTAAAATTTTAAAAAATGACTGAAATACTTAATACCGATATTAAAGAGCTGAATGAAAAAATCAATAAAGAAAGCGCTATAATTGATATAATCATGTTAGAAATGAACAAGGTTATTGTTGGTCAAAAACATATGACAGAAAGACTAATGATTGCCCTACTAGCTAATGGCCATGTGCTACTAGAGGGGGTTCCCGGATTAGCAAAAACATTAGCCATAAGTACATTATCGAAAACAATTGACGCAAATTTTAGCAGATTACAATTTACTCCAGATTTACTCCCTGCTGATATTATTGGAACACAAATATATAGCCCCAAGAATGAAAAATTTTCTGTTAAGAAAGGTCCTATTTTTGCAAATTTCATTCTAGCTGACGAAATCAATAGGGCTCCTGCTAAAGTACAATCAGCATTATTAGAAGCAATGCAGGAGAAACAAGTAACAATTGGAGGAGAATCATATAACTTAGAAAGACCATTCCTAGTAATGGCTACACAAAATCCTGTCGAACAAGAAGGGACATATCCATTACCTGAAGCTCAGGTAGATCGATTTATGTTAAAAGTTGTTATCGATTATCCTAAAAAAGAGGAAGAAAAATTAATTATAAGACATAATCTTGCAAAATCTTTTCCAGTCGCAAATTCAGTAATTAAAACAGATGCAATCCTAAAAGCTCGTGAACTAGTAAAAGAAGTTTATATGGATGAGAAGATTGAGCAATATATTATAGATATTGTATTTGCTACAAGGAACCCTCAAGAATATGGACTAGAAAAATTCAAGGATATGATATCATTTGGAGCATCTCCAAGAGGAAGTATCAACCTAGCAGCAGCTTGTAAAGCATATGCCTTTATAAAACGAAGAGGATATGTTATTCCAGAAGATGTTCGTGCACTATGTTTTGATATTCTTCGCCATAGAATAGGACTAACATATGAGGCAGAGGCTGAAAATATAACCACTGAAGATATAATTACTGAGATTCTTAATTCAGTAGAGATTCCATAAATGAGTACAAGCGCTTTACTTAAGAAAGTTAGAAAAATTGAAATAAAGACACGAGGACTCTCAAACCATATCTTTGCTGGTGAGTACCATACGGCTTTTAAAGGAAAAGGTATGGCTTTCTCTGAAGTCAGGGAATATCTTCCTGGTGATGATGTTAGGTCCATCGACTGGAATGTTACAGCTAGATATAACTCTCCATATATAAAAGTATTTGAAGAAGAAAGAGAAATGACTGTAATGCTCTTAGTTGATGTATCTGGTTCAGGTAATTTCGGAACAAACAAACAATTTAAAAGAGAGATAGCTACAGAACTATCAGCAATTCTTGCTTTCTCAGCAATTAAAAATAACGATAAGGTTGGTGTTATATTTTTCTCAAATATTATAGAAGAATTCATTCCTCCTAAAAAAGGAAAAAGTCATATTTTACGAATCATTCGTCAAATCCTATCTTTTAAAGCAAAAAACAAGAAAACTGATATAACCCAAGCAATTGAATACTTTAACAATGTAATGAAGAAGAGATGTATATGCTTTATTCTATCAGATTTTATTAGTCCAGAATTTGAAAAACCACTAAAGATAGCTTCTAAAAAACATGATATTGTCGCCTTAAGAATCAGTGATGAGCGAGAAAAAACATTACCAGATATTGGTATAGTTCCTTTAGAAGATGCTGAAAAAAATACTATCACATATGTTGACACTTCTTCCAAAAAAATAAGAGATCTTTTTTTTAACAGACAAAAGAAAAAACACGAAGAGCTACTTAAATTATTTCCTAGATGTGGTGTTGATATGATAGATATCTATACGGGAACTGATTATGTTAAGCCATTAATTAACTTCTTTAAAACAAGAGAGAGAAGAAGATGAAAAAGTTTCTTATTACACTTTTATTTATTGCTATTACCTTAATTTCTTTTTCTCAATCTACTCAAGTTAGTTTAGACACTAATACTATTTTGATTGGCGAACAAATTAAACTTAAAATAATATGTGAAAAAATAGCATCACCTATTAATTTCCCTTCATTCTATGATACTATAGTAGAAGGTGTTGAAATCATAAGTAGATCTTCAATTGATACAATCTTAGAATCAAACAATAACGAAAAAGAAACACTTTCTTTATCACAAGAATATATAATTACTGCTTGGGATAGCGGTGCTTACTATATTCCGTCTTTCAGACTAAATGAACAGATCAAAACAAATCCATTATTACTAAATGTTCTTTCAGTAACTATAGATCCAAATGCTGATCTAAAAGATATTAAACAGCCATTAGATCCAGAATACAATCTTTCTGATTCCTTACCATGGATTATAACTCTATTATTAATAACACTAATTATTTATCTTTTAAGAAAGTTTTTAAAAAGAAAAGAAAAAAAGACAACTCTAGTAAAAGCAAAGAATCTTATTCCAGCACATATTACCGCTATGGATGAATTAAACAATATCGAAAAACAAGAACTATGGCAATCTGGAATGATAAAGAAATACCATTCTGAAATCTCAGAAACGTTAAGAAAATATATTGAAAATCGTTTTAATTTTATTGCACTAGAGATGACAACTTATGAAATATTGAGTAAAATTAAAGACAATATCTCTACCAATAATTCTCAAGAATTAAGAACAGTCTTACAAAGAGCCGATTTAGCGAAATTTGCAAAAAGCAAGCCAAATGAAGATGAGAACAAAGAAAGCATGCTGTTAGCAAAGCAATTTGTTGATCAAACAAAAAACTCAGAAGAACATAATGAATAACTATCTATTCATAAATCAAGAGTATTTTTATTTATTGGTAATTCCAATAATATATCTAATATGGTATTTCTATAAAAAAAGAAACATTACAAGTCAAATCATTTTCTCAAATACAGAGTCTATATCTAATATAAGCACACTCAAAACAAAATTAAGACACCTTCCAATAATTCTAAAATTATTGGCTGTATCATTATTAATAATTGCTCTGACAAGACCACAATCTTCTATTAACTGGGAAGAAAGCACTACCGAAGGAATTGATATTGTGTTATCAATGGATATCTCTGGAAGTATGTTGGCTGAAGATCTAAAACCTAATAGATTAGAAGCTTCAAAAGAGGTTGCAATGGATTTTATATCACAAAGAATAAATGACAGAATTGGATTAGTAATCTTTAGTGGAGAGAGCTTTACCCAATGTCCTTTAACAACGGATCATAATGTGCTTATCAACCTATTCAAAGATGTAAAAAGCGGAATGGTTGAAGATGGAACTGCAATTGGAATGGGTTTAGCTACTGCAGTAAATAGGCTTAAAGATAGTGATGCAATTAGCAAAATAATTATCTTATTAACTGACGGAGTAAATAATAAAGGGGTTGTAGCTCCCTTTACTGCTGCAGAAATAGCTAAAAAATATGGTATTAGGGTCTATACTATTGGAGTAGGAACTGAAGGGTTTGCCCCCTATCCTTTCCAAACCCCATTTGGTATTCAGTACCAGGATGTAGAAGTCCAGATTGATGAAGAAACTCTTCAAGATATAGCTTCTGTAACTGACGGAAAATATTTTAGAGCTACCAATAACAGAAAATTAAAAGAAATATATAAAGACATTGATAAACTAGAAAAATCAAAAATTGAGGTGACTGAATTTCATAAAAGATCTGAAGAATTTAGAAGCTTTGCTTTACCTGCATTAATTTTGCTTCTTCTTGGATTTATTTTAGAAATCACTTATTTAAAACAAGTTCCATAGATGTTAAGATACGATAATATAGAATATTTATATCTGCTATTATTAATTCCAATAATAATATTAGCTATAATTATATACTCGAGATGGCAAAAAAGATCAATTAAAAAGTTTGGTGACTCGCAACTTATTGAACAACTAATGCAATCACATTCTAATATTAGAAAAAAAATAAAACATATTTTATTTATCTTATCTATTACATTGCTAATAATTGGATTAAGCAATCCTCAGATTGGAACTAAGATGGAAGAGGTAAAAAGAGAAGGTGTAGATCTAATGATAGCTATTGATCTTTCATATTCTATGATGGCTCAAGATATTAAACCAAATAGACTTGAAAGAGCAAAACAAGCTATATCAAGACTAATAGACAAACTTGAAGGAGATAGAATTGGCCTAGTAGTTTTTGCTGGAGAAGCATATGTGCAATTACCTATTACTACAGACTATTCAGCAGCTAAATTATTTTTATCTACCGTAAATACTAGTATTGTACCAACACAAGGAACAAAAATTGGTAATGCAATTGATCTATGTGTAAACTCTTTTGATAATGAGAATGCTCAAAGCAAAGCAATCATTATTATAACAGATGGAGAAGCACATGATGAAGAAGCAATCTCCTCTGCAAAATTAGCTCAAGAAAACGGTATTTATATTCACACATTAGGAATGGGTCTTACTAAAGGAGGTCCTATACCAATCTATAATAAGTATGGAAGCACATCCGAATTCAGAAAAGATAGAGAAGGAAATACGATAATTACTAAATTGAATGAGCCAATGCTACAAGAAATTGCTCAAGTAGGTATGGGAACATATGTTCGAGCAAACAACTCTAAATCTGGATTATCCATATTATTTGATGAAATAAATAAGATGGAAAAAAAAGAAATAGGAACAATGATTTTTACTGATTATAAAGATAGATTCCAGATTTTTATTGGAATGTCATTATTTTTACTGATACTAAATATTTTCTTATTGCAAAGAAAAACTAGTTGGAACACTAATATTAATCTATATAAATAATGAGAATAGCATCTATTTTATTTTTTCTTGTATCATCTTGCATGGTTGCTAATGCTCAAAATAAAAAAAGCTTAATTAAAGATGGTAACAAGCTGTATACAGATAGTAGCTTTAATATGGCTGAAATAAAATACAGGAAAGCACTAGAGAAGGATCAGGATTATTTTAATGCCTCCTTTAATTTAGCAGATGCTATATATAAACAAGAAAGATTTGAAGAGTCTACTTCCTTATTTGATGCGCTAAAAGATAATGCTAGTAATAACATTGACTTAGCTAACATTAATCACAATCTTGGAAATTCATTAATGAAAGAGAATAAAACAGATTTAGCAATAGAAGCATATAAAAATGCCTTACGTCAAAACCCAAAAGATGAAGAGACAAGATATAATCTTGCATATGCTCAAAAGATAAAAAAACAAGAACAAGAGCAAAAAAATCAAGATAAACAGGATCAAGAAAAACAAGAACAAGACAAACAGGATCAAGAACAAGAAAAGCAAGATCAAGAAAAACAAGAACAGAAAAAACAGGATCAAGAAAAACAAGAACAACAGGAACAAGATAAGATGAGCAAAGAAGACGCTGAAAAGATGCTTGAAGCTCTTCAGCAAAGAGAAAAAGAAATTCAAGAAAAACTACAAAAGAAAAAAGTAAAAGGACAAAAAGTTAAGATCTTAAAAGATTGGTAAATTGAAAAAAATATATTTAATATTATCATTATTTCTTTATCTAACCACAAGTAATGCTCAAACACTAACGGTTACTTCTGATAAGAATCCTGCGATTGTAGGAGAACAAATAATGCTAAAATTTACAGTAAATGCTAAAGCAAAAGAATTTAAAGCCCCAAAATTTACTGGCCTAAGAGTCCTGAGTGGCCCTAACTCAAGTTCATCCAGTAGCTATAGCTTTGTAAATGGAAAAAGCAAAAGTGAAATTACAACAACATATTCCTTTTACCTATCAGCAATTAAGGAAGGAACATTTATAATACCCCCTGCAAGTGTTATAGTAAATAACAAAACCATTACTAGTGAAGCTGTTAGTATTAAAGTTGTAAAAGGAAATACACAACAACAGAACAATAAAAAAGCCAAATCTGACAATTTATTTATAACTGTAAACACAAGTAGAAAAAACATGTTTATTGGAGAACAAACTATTGTTACCTATAAATTACATACCCGATTAGATCTAGAAAATACAGAATTATCTGCATTGCCAAACCTAAATGGATTCTGGAAAAAAGATCTTGAAACATCAAGTAGATTTAAAAGAGAAGTGATAAATGGAATACCATACAATACAGCAGTAATTAAAAAAACAGTCTTAACTGCACAGAAATCAGGAAAACTTGTAATTGATCCAATAGAAGTTACCTGTAGCATACGAATAACTAACAAAAAAAATAGACGAGATCCTTTTGCTAATTTTTTTAGTTCCTATAATATTAAAGAAGAGATTATATCTTCCAAACCATTAACGATAAACATAAAAGATCTTCCAGAATCTAAAAGCAAAGGATTCTTAGGTGCAGTTGGAAACATGAATATTTCATCAAAAGTTAATAAAAAAGAATTAAAAGCAAATGATGCAATAACATATACTGTTAAAATTACCGGGACAGGTAATATTGAACTAATCGAGCCTCTAAAAATAGATTTTCCTGAAGATTTTGAGGTCTATGACCCAAAGACATCTGATAAGATATTTGAAGGAGGAAATAAAAGAAGTGTTAAAATATTTGAATATTTATTAATACCAAGATATCAGGGAGAATATAATATAGCTGCATATAATTTTGTGTCATTTAATCCGAAAACAAAAAAATATATCACTAAAAAAACTTCTAGTCATAAAATATCTGTTCTTAAATCAGATAACAATGAGGAAAATTACATTTCATATAATCAACAAAAAGTAACAACAAATAATAACGATATCAATTATATTAAAACCAGCACATCTCTATATCAAATACATGAAAAGAATAAAGATCTAAGGCTATTCTACTTTTTGTTTTCTCTCCCCTTACTCTTAATTCTTTTAATTAAAATTGGGTTCCTTCTTAATAAAGGAAATTCTATAAGTATCCTAGAGCGAAAACACAAGCTTGCAAATAAAATCGCATCAAAAAGATTAAAAAAAGCAAATGATTTTATGAAGAAAGAGAATTTTGAAGGATTTTTTGAGGAAATTGAAAAATCACTATGGGGTTATTTTTCAGATAAATTTAAAGTTGACATCATTAATCTTTCAAAAGAAAGTATTGAGAAGTATTTTAACAAACATAATATTGACAACAATATAAAAGTTCGCTTTATTGAACTTATTAATGATTGTGAATTTGCTAGGTATGCTCCTTCCTCAAATAAAAACCAACAAATGGCCAAATTACTTTCTGAAGCTAAAAAAATAATTATTAATGTAGAATCAGAATTAAAATGAAAAAAGCAATAATTATATTCAATCTCATCCTATGCTATAATTTACATGCAAATGATTCTCTATTTATTAGTGCAAACAATGATTATGCTAATCAAGATTACATAAATGCAACAGCAAAATACGACAGCTTAATCGCTAATAATTTTGAAAGTGCTGAGCTTTATTATAATCTAGGGAATTGCTTTTATAAGACAAATGAAATTCATCAAGCTATATATTATTATGAAAAATCACTAAAGATAGATCCAAATTTTGAAGATGCACAAGAAAATATTAAACTATGTAAACTACAGTTAATTGATAAAATAGACCAAATGCATGAACTATTTTATAAAAAATACTTCAAAAAAATTAAAAAACTGATTTCTCTTAATTCATGGAAAATCTTATCATTAATTTCTATTTGGACCTTCTTTCTTTTCTTTATTCTAAAAATCTTCTTTAAAAAGAAAACTAATTTCATCTCACCAGCTATTCTAGTGTTATCATTAATATTTTTATTAATTACTATTAGTGTAAAGAATGATGAACTTAATAATCGATCAGCAATCATCTATGCATCTACAATTGATGTTATGAGTGCTCCATCAGGAAAATCCACAAAACTATTTACGCTACATTTAGGAACAAAAATCAACATCAACGACCAAATAGAAGATTGGGTAAATATTAGTATTGATAACGGAAAAAAGGGTTGGATTCTAACCCAAAATCTTAAAGAGATCTAAAACCTTTTATTTTAAAACTAATTTATTTTTAAAATAGCTCTAGTAGATAATAGTTTTCTCTCTTTTAATTTCAACTATAATTCTTTATATTTGTAACATACATTAATCATACTTTAATAAATTATGAACTTTAAAAAAACGTTCCTATATCTAGTAATTCTCCTTTTATTCAACACTAACTTAAGGGCAGATTCACCAAATACTTGGACTGACTTATACTCAGATAATGATATAAAGATTGAATATAAATACACAAATTGCGAATATGACGATAGATATAATCAAGAATTTGTTATTCTACAAATCATAAATTTAACCAACAAAAGCCTTACAGTAAGTTGGAATAATCAATCATGGTATGATAATAAATGTGTTAACTGTGATGAAGATAGAACTAATGAATCTTATACCGAAGTTATAATTGATGCTAATCAAATTTTAACTGGTGATTGCAGTACACAAAACAATCTAAGAATTTTCTCAAAATTTAGTGATAGCTTAGAAAATATGCCTGGAATTAAAAAAATAGTAGAACTCACTAAATTTAAGTTACAAAATATAAATATAAGTTATGAATAAAAAATTTACCATCTTAAATAAACTAAGAATAAGTTTATTACTACTTGCTAGCTTATTAACAATTCAATCATTCAGTCAGGGTGGATGTACTATCTATCTAACGTCTGTTAGGGATACTATCGCTTGCGGAGAAACTCTTGATCTACAATCTGTTGGACTTGGAGGATTACAAACAGATGATTTCTCAGGAAGCACACTTAGTGGATTATGGCAAAGTGTTTCTGCTGGTTATACAATTGGTGGTCCTTGCGGTACCAACCCAAATGGTGGTGTTCACTTATGGTTTGGAACAGGATGTGCTATACCTAGAGAAGCAACAACAAATCCTGTGGATGCCTCTTGTGGTGGAACAATTAGTTTTGATTTTAGACAGGAAACACAATCTGGAAATTGTGATGGACCTGATTTACAAAATGAAGGTGTATATCTTAGATATAAAATTCCAGGTGGAACTTGGACTGATATAACCTATTTCAGTCCAATAGGATTCCCTTATACTGGATGGCAAAATCACTCATTCCCTATTCCTGGACCTGCACAAATAAATGGTGTTCAATTTAAATGGATACAAACAAATGCATCTGGGGTAACATGGGATTTCTGGGGAATTGATAATGTTTCTATTACAAGTTGTTCAAGTTTTGGACAAACATGGTATGGTCCTGGTGTAAATGGCTTTACAGGGGACTCAACACAAGTCTCTCCAATTGATGAAACTATTTACTCTGTAATGTATACAAATGGAGTTAATGATACTTGTTATGATTCTTTAACAATTTATGTTGAACAACCATCTATTATTGCATCTGTTTTTCCATCTTCTTGTTCTGGTTCTGACACTCTTTTTGCACAAGCTACAATTCCAGCAAACTGCTATTATCAACTAGAATGCTGGAATTACCTACCTCCTCCTGGAGCACAAAATTTAGGATGGCAAGTGCCTAATACAACTCCTCAAGCATATCATAATATAGATCTGATGGTTAATGGAAACCTCCAAAGTAATTATACCATGATTGCAGGAGCCAACTACACCTCGGAAAATTATTTGATACCCGTTACAGATGGTGAGGTCATAGATCTTTTATTTACCTCACTAGGAACTGGTGCTAATGAGGCTATGTACAGATTATATGATAGTCAAAACAACTTGCTTACTACACAAGGATTCCCAGGTTCTGTTCCAAGTAATTATACTGCACATGTGGTTACTTGCCCTGCTACAGCAACATATAATTATTCTTGGGCAAATATAACAAGTGGAGGAGTTGCTGGATTAAATGATCCAAATGTTCAAAACCCTCTAGCTACAGTTGCTCAAGTAACAAATTTCCAAGTTACTGCTTATGATTCTTTAAATCCTGGATGTATAGCTATTGACACTGTTACTTGTCTTCCAAATCTTAATAACATTACTGGAACGATGACTGGTCTTACCAATATATGTGTTGGTGATGGTATTCAATTAGATTTTACTCTTGTTGGATTAGCACCATTTGATTTAATACTAGATGTAACAGATGATAATGGAGTAACAACAGTCCTAACTTTCCAGCTTGATGCTAACGGACTTGATCTAAATACTGGTCTTCCTATAGTTTTTACACCTGTAGTTAGTACGACCTACTCAATTCTTAGTCTTTCGGATATTACTGGATGTCCCGGTTCTATAACAAACCCTGCTTTGGTTGTTACTGTAAATGAATATCCAACTTTAAATGTAAGTACTGTAAACCCTATTATATGTCAAGGACAAAGTACTATTCTAGACTTTACACTTACTGGAACTCCAGATTTTTATGTACCAAGTAGTTTTGGATCAATACCTACAAATCTTACTTTAGATGCAAATGGAAATGATGCATCTGGTAACCCGATAAGTGTAAACCCTAACACAACAACAACCTATAATTTCTTCTCAATTACAGGAGCTAATGGTTGTTCAACAACACTTAGTGATAGTATTACCATAACCGTTAATCCTGCCATAAATGCTGGAAACAATGCATTCTTGACAGTATGCTCAGATGATAATAGTACATATGCACTAGAAAATCTAATTGGTCCTGGTCAAGATTTAACTGGTTTTTGGACAACGGCAAGTGGTAGTATATTACCTACAAATCCTAATTTCACATTTAATCCACAAACAATGCCTGCAGGAAATTACACGTACACAGTAGAAGGTCCTCCGTGCCCTCCTGACTTGGCAACAGTTAACATATCTTTTGTAGACCCTCCATTCTCTGGATTTGCATCAAATCAAGAAATATGTATTAATGACTATCCTGGAGGAAATACATTTAATTTAAATGCATTATTAACAAATGCTGATCCAGGTGGAGTTTGGACATCAGGAGGCTCTTCTATTTCAGCTCAGATATCTCCTAATATTTATGGAGCTGGAGCACACCAATTTGATTATGAAGTATTTGGAACAGCTCCATGTAATGATATGACAACTACAGCTACACTGACAATTAACCCAACTCCTGTAGTTAACAGTTTAACAACAAATATTCCTGTTGTTAACCAAGGTTATGATGTTGATGTTATTGTGGATATGCTGGTTGGATCTCCTCCATTTACAATTACTGTAGAAGATGATGATTCTCCTCCAAACAGTCATACAATTAACATTAACCCTCCAAATACTTCAGGATTAGTTAATGTTATTCCTAATGTTATTCCTATAACAACTTATTCTATAACAAGTATATTGGATGGGAAGGGTTGTGCTGCTACTTCTGCCCTAACTGTTCCTGTAATAGTTGACCCATATCCATTTATAGATCCATTTACTACCTCTACTCCAGTAATTTGCGAGGGAGATAATGCCTCAATTTCTGTTGTTTTAGTGTTGGGAGAAGCACCAATTGCTGTAGACTATTCATATAATGGAAATAATTATGTATACAATTTAGGTAATGTTGGTCAGATTACTCCTATATCAGCAACAATCCCATTAGATATTTCAGGCTTGCAAATAGGTAGTAACCAAATTACTATTAATAGTTTAACTGATAATAATGGGGTTACAACACCACCAAATCAGTTGCCTTCTCCAGTATTCGTAACAGTAAATGCTAATCCAAATGTTGATTATACAACTTCAACTCCTGAAATTTGCTATAATGATCCAGCGAGATTAGACTTTAATTTCTTAGCAGGTAGTCCGCCATTCTCTATAGACTACTCAATTAATGCAATTAATCAAACTCCATTAACATTAAATGGAAGTGGAAATCAGCAACATACTATTACTCCTTCTCCTACGGTAGGTCTAAATAGTTATGATATTATTAAAATTACTGATGGTAATGGATGTGAGGGTATACCAAATCCATCAAGTGCGTCTATTTTAGTTAACCCAACACCAGAGGTAAATATCACAGTAAGTGGTACAAACCCAATTTGTGATGGTCAAAATTCTGAATTGTTCTTCCCTGTGATATCTGGAACTCCTCCATTTAATGTAAATTATTTAGCAGGAGGATCAGCATTATCTGCTAATATAGATGGAAGTGGAAATCAAACTTCAGGTGGTCCAATGATTATTTCTCCTAACACAACAACAACTTATACATTAACTTCTTTAACAGATTCAAAAGGGTGTACCAATACTTTATCTAATAGTGCTACCCTAACTGTCAATGAAATACCTAATGTAATTGTGAGCGGTGACACAGAAATATGTAATCAAGATGACACTCCTTTATTCTTTACTTTTTCAGCAGGAACAGCACCATGGACAATTAGTTATACTGTTGCAACAAATCCTAATTCTATAACATTATACAATACTGATGATACACTAATGGTTAATCCAAATACGACTACAACGTATACATTTACAAATATCAGTGATAATAATTGTTCGGCTACTATTAATGAAGCTGTAACAATAACAGTGAATCCTTTACCACAATCAGTAATAAGTGGTGGTGGTTCTGTATGTGATGATGGAAGTACCTTAGAGGTGCAAATTATCACAAATAGTGGTACCCCAAACTATGATATTAGTTATAATGTTGGTTTGATAAATAAATTTGTTGCTGATGTAGGAACTCCTTTTGTAATTAACACAAATGAATCAGGAGTTTATACCCTAACTGAAGTTATTGATAGTAAAGGTTGTGTTGCTCAAAGCATTACTGGTAGTGCAGAGGTATATGTAAATGATTTCCCTGAAGTTGTCTTACAAGCTTATCCACAACCAACAACAATTACTAATCCTAAAATTAGTTTTATTGATGCCTCAACCGATCATATTAGTGGCTACTGGGATTTTGGTGATGGAACTATTGAATTTACTAATTTTGACTTAACAACACATATTTATTCAGATACAGGTTCATATAATGTAATGTTACAAATTGAAAGTGATAGTGGTTGTGTTTCTACTGCTTACCAAACAATCGTTATTGATCCTGATTTTATCGTATATATTCCTGAAGGCTTTACACCAAACAATGATCTTAAGAATGATTATTACCAACCAATTGTAAGTGGTGTTCAAAGTTATGAGTTTAAAATCTTTAATCGTTTTGGTCAAGTAATCTTCTCAACAACCGATTATACTAATGTATACTGTTCAAGTGGTTGTTCAGCTGCATGGGATGGTCTTATGAGTAATGGAGACTATGCTATGGTAGGTACTTATACCTATTCTATGGTTGTATTTGACCTAAATGGAAAAGAGAGAACATTCCAAGGGAATATTTCTTTAATGAGATAATTATTGAACACATAAGAATCTAATAATCTGACTTCTATCTTAATACTTAATAAAGGTAATTTTGATTCTTATTCAAAAAAACATTTTATTGTGAAAAAATTAATATTACATATATTATTTTTCTTATTCATAACAGATGTTTTAGCTCAAGGAACATGCTCTACTGCATTACCTTTTTGTACAGGAAGCAGTTATACATACCCTGCTTCAACAAATACCCCTGCTCCTCCTGGAACAAATTTTGGTTGTTTAGGTACTCAGCCTAATCCAGCATTTTACTATATGGAAATAGCAAATCCTGGAAATCTCACAATATATATGTCAACCACACCTAATCGAGATATTGATTTTATATGCTGGGGACCTTTTACAAATTTTAATACAATGTGTAGTCAACTAAACACTGCTCCAATTGAAGATTGTAGTTATTCGGCTTCCTGGAATGAAACCTGTAATATTACTGGGGCAATAACTGGAGAATACTATTTATTATTAATTACAAATTATTCTAATCAAAGCTGTAACATATCATTCTCACAGACTGGAGGAAGCGGAACAACAAATTGTTGTATTATAGCTGGAAATGCTGGTGATGATAATACCATATCAGTATGCCAACTTGATACAACATTTAATCTATTTAACCAACTCTTAGGAAGCCCAAATATAGGAGGGGCATGGTATGACCCTTCAAATAATCTACTTGCCAATTCTATTTTTGATCCAAGCTCTGATCCTTCTGGGGTATATTCATACATAGTGCCTGGTTCATCAACATGTCCTGACGACACTAGCTTCTTAGATATCACTGTTAACACAAATCCTGTTGTTAATTTTTCCCTTCCTTTTAATATATGTTCTAATGAACCAAATATTCTTTTAAATGGGACACCCACCGGAGGAAGTTATTTTGGAAATGTTACAAATAACAGTTTTTTTACTCCAAATAATATTGGACTAAATACCATATCATATGTATATTCTGATACCAATAACTGTTCTGATACTTCAACTCAATATATTATTGTTTATGATGCTCCAAATGTAATTTCCACTTCAACAAACACAAGCTGTTATGGATTTAATGATGGCCAAATAAACTTAAACATATCTGGAGGAACACAACCCATAATACAAAACTGGGGAGGTGTGAATCCACAAATGTTATCAGCAGGATCCTACCCTTATACTATATTAGATTCAAATAACTGTCTCGTAACGGATACAGTTCATGTTTATGAACCCCCAGGATTCTCAACGAACATTACAAATAATAACACATCCTGTAATGGATCGAATGATGGGTCTGCTTCTATTATTTTCCAAATAGATAATTTTCCAAACTCTTATGGGACTGTTTCTTTATTAGATTATTGTAGTTCCAATCCAGGAGTAAATACATTTAGCAGTATTAAGAATGTATCTCTCAATGGAGATAATCAAAACATAAATAACAATACTAGTGGATTATGTGATTCATATGAAGATTACACAAATCAATATGCCGATCTTACTCAAGGTCAAACATATACTTTATATGTAAGTATAGGTGATTGTAATGGATATAACTTTCCAAGTGGTGGATATGCTTATATTGATTGGAATGTTGATGGAGATTTTCTCGATCCTGGTGAAGAGATAGGATCTATTCCTTTTGGAGATACTATAGTAAATGCATCTGTTCCAATAACCTTTACTGTTCCAATGACTGGTTCTTATGGTCCAACTCGATTAAGAATAGTAACTCAGTTTTCGAGTCTATCAAGTATTTCTTCAATAACACCATGTGATCAAGGATTGTTCTCTCCTACAACTTCCACCTATAATGAACCTTGGTATGGTGCCACAGAAGATTATTCTTTAAGCATATATCCAGATACAAATATTGTTACTTATCTATGGTCTAATGGAGATACAACAGAAAATATAACTAATTTATCTTCGGCTACATATAGTGTTCAAGTTTCAAGTAATGGATGTACACTAACAGATTCTGTAACGATTACTCAGCCACCAATAATAAATACTTCAGTATCATCAATAAATATAAGTTGTAATGGAGCAAATGATGGAGGAATATCACTAAATATTAATGGGGGAACTCCTAATTATACAGTTAATGTAGCTGGATTTAATCAAACATTAAACAATGGCGCAACACTCTATACAACTCCTCAAACCTTATCTGCAGGAATGTATACATATACTATCACAGATACAAATGGATGTACAATCATTGATTCAATCCAAATTATTGAATCTAGTGGAATAAACTCGAGTGAGAATACTACGAATGTAAGCTGCTATGGTGGTAGTGATGGGAGTATTGATCTATCAATAAGTGGTGGGAATGGTCCATTTAACTTTCTTTGGAACACTAGCGATACAACTGAAGATATTACAAATCTTAGTATCGGAACATATACATATACTATTAC
>JAAZYM010000020.1 GCA_014239655.1 Flavobacteriales bacterium
TAAATTTTGGCTTTCTGAGCTATCTAAAGCCTTATCTAATCAGAAGTATGGATTTGTTGATGTTGATAAAGATTCTCCAACATATTTAGTTGAACATTCTTCGCCAAATACAAATAAACCACTTCATTTAGGTCATATAAGAAATATTGTTTTAGGTTTTTCTGTTTCTGAGATTCTAAAAGCATCTGGTAAGAATGTTAAGAAAGTACAGATAATTAATGATAGAGGAATTCATATCTGTAAGTCAATGGTTGCATGGGAAGAATTCGGAAAAAACGAAACACCGGAGACAACGGGTCTAAAGGGAGACCATCTAGTTGGTAAGTATTATGTGAAATTTGATCAGCAATATAAATTAGAAGTCGCTGATCTAGTAGGAAAGGGAATTGAACGAAAAGAAGCAGAAGAAACAGCTCCAATATTAATGAAAGCGCAAGAGATGCTTTTGAAATGGGAAGAAAAAGATGAAGATGTCATAGCTTTATGGAAAAAGATGAATAATTGGGTTTATGATGGTTTTGATAAGACTTATAAAAGACTTGGAGTTGACTTTGATAAGAATTATTATGAGAGCGATACATATTTACTTGGAAAAGAAGTTGTGAAGAATGGTCTTGATAGTGGGGTCTTTTATAAGAAAGATGATGGGTCAGTTTGGATAGATTTATCTGATGAAGGTTTAGATGAGAAGATTGTATTACGATCTGATGGTACAGCAGTTTATATGACTCAAGATATTGGTACTGCTATAAAAAGACATGAAGATTTTAGTTTCTCTAATATGATTTATACAGTGGGGAATGAGCAGGATTATCATTTTAAGGTTTTGTTTTTGATTTTGGAAAAACTTGGGTATAGCTGGGCTAAAAGTTGTTATCATCTATCATATGGAATGGTTGATCTTCCAAGTGGAAAAATGAAATCTAGAGAGGGAACTGTAGTTGATGCTGATGATATAATGGAAGATATGTATCAGAGCGCAAAAAATATTGCTAAGGAACTTGGAAAGATTGATAATATTAGTGAGGATGAGGCAAAAGATTTATATGAGACAGTTGGGATGGGAGCATTAAAGTATTTTATGTTAAAAGTAGATCCTAAAAAAAGAATGTTATTTGATCCCAAAGAAAGTATTGATTTTAATGGGCATACAGCTCCTTTTATTCAATATACTTATGCACGAATTCAATCAATTTTACGTAAAAACACCAATGATATTAAGATTATTGAAGATATAGAGATTACTGATAAGGAAAGGGAGTTAATTAAATTGCTTTTAGGATTCCCTAAATTAATTCAAGACTCTGCTAATTCTTTTAGTCCTGCATTAGTTGCAAATTATATATATGATCTTGTGAAAGAGTATAATAGCTACTATCAATTAACATCAGTATTAGGTGCTGAATCAGACACATTAATTAGTTTTAGAGTAGCATTATCTAAGAAGACTTCAGAAATTATAAAAACGGGTATGTCTTTATTAGGTATTCAGGTCCCAGAAAGAATGTAAATTGTTATTAAAGAGAATAATAGACATGTCAAAAAAAAACTTAAAAAACACGTATAATTTAAAAAAATTATACATTTGTTAAGTTATGACTAAAGAAAGAATACATCAAATTATTTTTGAGGCTGATACACCTAAAGGGAAAGCTTTTGATATTGGATTGCTAATAGCAATATTACTGTCAGTATTAGTTGTTATGCTTGAAAGTGTTGACTCAATTAATCAAGAGTATGAGACATTACTTCGTGCCTTAGAATGGGGTTTTACGATTCTTTTTACTATTGAATATTTTTTGAGAATTTATTCAATAAATAAATCAACGAAATATATTTTCTCCACTATGGGTATTATTGATTTATTAGCGATTTTACCTACATATTTGATTTTTATTATTCCAAGTTTGCATACTCTAACTGTTATAAGAGTAGTTAGGATTATAAGGATCTTTAGAGTGTTTAAACTTAAAAGATATATCAGGGGTGCTTATACAATGCAGATTGCATTAAGAAAATCTATCCCTAAAATAACCGTATTTCTTTTATCAGTTTTATTACTGATTATTATTCTTGGAGCGATCATGTATATAATTGAAGGAGAATGGGGTGGTAATCCAGACTTTCAAGATATTCCAAATTCAATTTATTGGTCAATTGTTACCTTAACTACTGTAGGTTATGGGAATGTTGTGCCTGTTACCGTAACGGGAAAAATAATTGCTTCTATTATTATGCTTTTGGGATACGGAATAATTGCTGTGCCTACTGGGATAATTACTGCTGGAATTGTTAAAACAAACAAAAATATTTCTACACAAGCATGTATTAATTGTTCTAAAGAAGGTCATGATGATGATGCAGAGTGTTGTAAATATTGTGGTTCACAAATTCATAATTAATTTATGAATTCCTTATAAAATTATCCTAATTTAAACACTGCAAGTGAAAAATTTTGTTGTTTATAGATCATCTGCAGGTTCTGGGAAAACATATTCTTTAGCTGTTAATTATATTTCAATTGCAATTGGTAAATATGCTTATCAAAGGGATTATTACAAAAAGATTTTAGCAATTACATTTACTAATAAAGCAGCAAAAGAGATGAAGGAGCGAGTCCTTCATTATTTAATGATATTATCTCAAGAAAATGATATTGATAATATTTTGCAAGAAGTAATTAATAAAACAAATCTATCAGAGAATGAAATTTTTACAAATTCTAAGAAAATTTATTCTCATATAATTCACAATTATTCTGACTTAGGTATTCAGACAATTGATAAGTTCACATATAAAATCGTTAAAACATTTTCGTCTGATTTAGGTGTGTCTAGAGATTTTGATTTAGAATTAGATAGTGCTAAGATTATTCAACCAGTGGTTGCTTTGTTAATTAGTAAGATCTCAAATAACAATAGGTCGCTTTCTAATTTATTAGTTGATTTTTCATTGCAAAAAATTAATGATGGAAATAGTAATGAAATACAATCTGATTTAGAGAATTTCTGCAAGCATCTTTTTATTGAGGGATCGGATGATTTATTAGTTAATAATTCTGTTTTAATTAAAGACTCAATTAAGGTAAAAGACGAATTATTTAAAGCCAAAGAGGAGTGCTTGAGGCAGGTCTCATTATTAGGGCAGAAGGTGTCTCAATTTTTCTTAGAACATAATCTTTCTCAAGATCATTTTATTCGTGGGACTTTCTATAATTTATTTACTAAGAAGTTGTTAAGTAAGAAATATAAAGATTGGATTCCAACAGAATCATTAATTACAAATATTAATGATGGGATATGGTATAAAAAGACTCTTGATCAAGAGTCTAAGTTAGAGATTGATCAAAATCAGATTGTATTGAAAGATTTTTTTGATGAATTATTAATGCTCTTAAAAGATTATATAACATTAGATTCTATTCTAAAGAAGATATATCCATCATTAATTATTAATGAATTAATAAAGGAAGTAGATACGTATAAAAAAGAACATAATATTCAGCATATTTCATCTTTTAACAGGCAGATTCATGAACTTGTAACGAATCAGACATCTTCTTTTATTTTTGAGCGATTAGGAGAGAGATATAGTCATTTTTTAATTGATGAATTTCAAGACACCTCCTTACTTCAGTGGCAAAATTTACTACCATTAATTACTGACTCTTTAGATTTTGGAAGATCTATAGTGGTTGGAGATGGAAAACAATCTATTTATAGATGGAGAGCAGGAGAAGTGGAACAGTTTTTAGAATTACCAAAGATATTTAAGGGAAAGAATCTCGCATACTTATCTGATTGGCAAGCAAAATTAAACAATCACTATACTGTTGAATCTTTACAAGAGAATTTCAGAAGTAAAAAAGAAATAATAAATTTTAATAATGAGTTCTTTTCTAAACTAAAGAAAGTTTTACCAGAAGAATTAATAGATATTTATAATCATCATAATCAGAGCTCAACATATGCTGATGATGGTGGATATGTTCATATAGAGTTATTTGAAGGAATAGACTATAAGAAGGATGTTTTAGCTTCTATTGTAGATGAGATAAACGATCTAATTAATGAAAGTAATTATCGATATAAGGATATAGCTGTTTTATGTAATACACATGAGAATATTTCTGAAGTTGCAGAGCACTTAAGCTTATCTTCTATTCCAATTGTTTCTAATGAAGGCTTGCTAATTTCAAAATCAGAGAAAGTGAGAGTTATTATTTCTTTTGTTAAGTATCTTAAGAATATTGATGATGATATAGCAAAAGCTTCGATCATTACTTATTTGTATTCATTGGGTTTATTTAATGAGGACATCCATGTGTTAAATCTAGGATTGCATGATGATAATATTTTTATGGCTATGCTCAAGAAGATTAATATAGATATTGACGTTTATGACTTGTTACAACTCTCTCTCTATGAAATGATAGTTGAGATTATTAGTTGCTTAAATCTTAAGAATGATATTTATATTGATTTTTTTACAGATTTAGTACATAATTATTCTCAGAAGAATCTTAATAACATCTCAGATTTTCTTAATTGGTGGGATGATGTTAAGGGTAAAAAAACTATAACAATTTCTGAAGATTTAGACGCGGTTAAATTAATGACTATACATAAGTCTAAGGGGCTAGCTTTTAAAATTGTTTTTATTCCGTTTAATTGGGAATCAGATAGTAGAGTAAAAAGAGAAATCTGGGTAGAAAACAATCATTCTATATCTAAAGGGTTGCAATATTCATTGATAAATCAAAATAAGAATTTAGCGTTATCTCATTTTAAGAATCAGTATGAAAGAGAAAAGGCATTATTGATTTTAGATAATTTAAATAAGCTATATGTGGCATCTACAAGAGCTGTTGATTCATTGTATATTTTATCAAAATCGTTGAATAAAAATTCCGGAAATAGTATTTCTTTGAATTCTTTTTTATCACATTTTAGTAAAGAATATCCCTTTATTTTGGGAGAAAAAACTAGGGTAGAGAAGGAAAATATTCCCTCAGATAATATCTTCTATAATGATTACACTGAAAAGTGTAAATGGAAAGATATACTTTCATTAAAGAATTCGTCATTGGAGTTTTGGGATGTTGAAGATCATAACAATAAGAAAGATTGGGGAAAATTACTGCATTATGCATTGTCTAAGATATATTTTATAGGCCAAGAAGATACTGTTATTAATGATTTGTATAATCAAGGTAAGTGTAGTTATGCGGAGAAAAATAAGCTTCATTTAGAAGTTAATGAATTGTTTTCATTGCCAGATATACAAGGTTTTTTCTCTGATGATTGGGAGGTAAAAACAGAGAAAGAGATTCTTATGCCAGATGGGAGAACATATATTCCTGATCGTTTACTTATTAAGGATAATAAAGTTGTTATAGTAGATTATAAGACAGGAGAGATTGATATTAAGCATAATAATCAGATAATAAATTATGCAGATGCATTGACTCAAATGGGATATAAGAATATTAGTAAATATTTAATTTATACAAGTCACAAAGAAAAAGTGTATAAGATATGAAGCCATTTCTTGAAAAGATAGCGGATCGTTTAGTGCTAAAATTTCCAAATCGGATGGAAGATGTAGCTATTGTTTTACCTAGTAAAAGAGCTGTTGTCTTTTTTAAATATTATTTATCTAAAAATATTTCAAAGCCAATTTTTTTACCAAAATTTTATTCAATTGAAGAGTTTATAGAAGATATTTCAGGGTTAAATGTGATTGATAATGTTTCATTACAATTTGAGTTGTATCAGAGTTATTTAGGGGGTTCTAATAAGAATAAAGATTCATTTAATGAGTTTTTGAATTGGGGTTCTGTTTTATTGCATGACTTTAATGATATAGATACTAACATGGTTGATTCAGAATCATTATTTAAGAATTTAACAAATGTTAAGGAGTTGGAAAATTGGAATGTAGATAACTGGAGTTTTTCAAATGAAAATTTAACTAATATTCAGAAGGATTATGTTAGTTTTTTCAATTCTATGTTTTCTGTCTATAATCATTTCACTCATGTTTTATTGGAAAAGAAATCTGCATATCAAGGTCTGGCTAATAGGATAGCAGCACAGAGAATTAGTTCAGCTGATTTTTCATTTGAGAAGGTATGGTTTGTTGGACTTAATGCTCTAACCACCTCTCAACATATAATTATAGATAATCTTAAGCAAAGAGATATTGCTAGAGTTTTTTGGGATGCTGATGAGTATTATTTTAACAATTCAGATCATGAAGCAGGATATTTTCTAAAGCAGCAAGAAGATAAATGGTCAGAGATAGACTTTGAAGGAGTAGGCAATTACTTTTCTAAACCAAAGAAGAAATTTCAAGTTTTTGCATGTCCTCAGAATATTGCACAGACACAGGTAATGTCACAAGTTTTGTCCGAATTAGATAAAAAGGATCTTAATAATAATACAGCAATCATTTTAGCAGACGAGAACTTATTGTTTCCTGTTCTAAATCACATCCCCCAGTCAGTTGACAAACTAAATGTGACAATGGGAAGTCCTTTCAAAAACACACCCTTCTTTTCATTTATAAATTCATTTCTATTAATGAATTTAGGATATTTAAAATATAATAAGAAAAGATTTTATTATAAGGATTTATTTCAGTTTATAGATGATCCTTATTTTAGAAAAATAATTGATAATGAAAGTGTAAGGAAGCTAAAAGATTATATTACTCATAATAATATCGTATTTATTTCATCTCAAGAGATAAATGATTGTTTGAATAAAGATATTGTTCATGATATTTTTGATGTTAAAGATAAGATAGAGGAAGTAGTAAAGCAATTAAGGTTATTGGTCTCAATATTGAGATTATCTATTACTAAGAAGAAAGCTACAATAGATTCTGAGATTTTATTAATATTTAGTGATTGTGTTGCAGTTCTTGAAAGGCTTTTTAATGAATATGCATATAAGATAGATATGCAAACATTTATTGCTATAATAAAACAATTAGTTGCTAAAGAGATTATCCCTTTTAAAGGGGAACCTCTTGAAGGAGTTCAGTTAATGGGAATTTTGGAAAGTAGAACCTTGGATTTTAAGAATATTATTATGCTAGGTGTTAATGAAGGGTTGATTCCTAAGGGTAAGATGACAAGTTCATTTATTCCTTTTGAATTAAAGAAATATTTTAAGATTCCAACATACACTGAAAGAGATGCTGTTTTTTCATATCATTTTTATAGAATTTTACAAAGAGCACAACATATTACATTAACATATAATACAAAGGTTGACGACTTTGGTTTTGGTGAGAAAAGCAGGTTTATTACTCAGTTAATCTCTGAATATAAGACTAGTGAGATAAGTGAATATACGTTTCAAGAAAGGAGTATAGCGTTCCCTTTATTATTAGATCATATTATCAAAAACAAGGGGTTAGAGAAAGAGATTTTTAGATGGGCAAAAAAAGGAGCTTCACCCTCATCCTTAAATAAATTTAAAAAATGTAGGCTAGACTTTTATTATCATTATTTAGCAAATATCAGGGAAAATATTATTGTAGATGAATTTGCAGATAATAGTATAATGGGTAGTGCAATTCATTCTGTATTAGAGAAACATTATCCTACAGGAAGAATAGTGGCGTCAAACCTTAAAGACATTACACCTGTGGTTATTAGATCTATTTCGCAGTATTATCAAGAAAATTTATCTAAGAATAATTATAATGAAGGAAAGAATTATCTTTCATTAAAAGTGGCTGAGAAATTAATTGTTGGTTTTTTAAAATATGAGACCTTAATATTAGAGGAAGGTGCTGAAGTTGAAATTATATATAAAGAACAAGAGTTGTCTTATAATTTACAAGTTGAAGATATTTGTTTTAGGTTAGTTGGTAATGTTGACAGGGTAGATATATATAATGGTACATTGCGAATTATTGATTACAAATCGGGTAAGGCTATATTAGATGAAGATTTGAGTTTTAAAAATTGGGATGAAATTGCAGACAATCCAGAAAAAGACAAGTTATTTCAGGTACTTATGTATGCGTATTTATTTTTAAAGAATAATCCTAAATATATTAATACAGATGTTATAGCTGGAATTTTTTCATTTAGAAATCTTGATAATGGGTTGCAGATTGCAGAAAAAGAAGGGAAATTAATTTTTGATAATAATACTTTAGATGCTTTTGAGGAGCAGCTAATCCGTATTATTAAGAGAATAGTTAATGAAGACTTTTTTGCTAATGAGGATGTTAGTAAATGTAAGTTTTGTAGCCATATAGATATTTTTAATTAGTCAACACAGTTATATATGGGCTTCAAAAAATGCATATATTTGTAGTAAATATTTTATATGCGAATAAATTCTCTCATACTATTTTTAATTATCTCTTTTTCAATTAATTTATATGGGAAAGAGATAGAAGTAGGGAAGGAAAACAATAATTTCAAAATTACGGAGAAGACTCTTGCTAATTTTAAGATTATTAATCAGTTAAATAAGATCAATACAAATGTTATTAAAACAGATTTTGGAGAATTTATAAAGCTATCGGTTCCTTTTTATTCTACAAATTCTGAAATAGGTAATCCTGAATTACCAGTAATTAATAAATTAATTAGTGTGCCTGAAGGAGCAACTATTACAGTAGAAATTATTAATAAGGAAACTAGAAAGATATCTTTAGATGATTATGGTGTTGACATGCCTTTATTTCCAAGACAACCATCAATATCTAAGGGGGATAATGCTGATCAAGTTCAGTTTTATTATAATAAAGAGTTTTATAATATAGATGATTTTTCTGGCAATGAAGTTGTTTCAGTTGAATTGCTTGGAAGAATGCGTGAGGTGCAATTGGCACGAATTGCTATTTCTCCAATTATGTATAACCCTATCTCTAATGAATTAGAATTAATTACAAATCTTGAAGTTAGTGTTAGTTTTAATAATATTGATATAGAATCTTGGAATAGGTCAAGGCAAAAATATTATTCTGCAGATTTTGATCATCTATATAAAAAATGTATTAATTATACTCCTTCATCTCCAGAAGATATTATAACAACATATCCTGTAAAATATGTTATTATATCAGACCCAATGTTTCAAGCAGCATTACAGCCTCTAATTGAATGGAAGATAAAAAAAGGGTTTGTAGTAATAGAGGGATATACAAATGACCCAAATATAGGCACAACCACCACGTCAATAAAATCATATATAAAGAATATGTATGATAGTGCTACAATAAATGATCCTGCGCCTACCTATCTTTTAATTGTTGGTGATCAGTTACAGGTTCCATCATTTAGTGGTAATTCAGGCTCTCATGTTTCTGATATGTATTATTGTGAATTTGATGGGAATGGAGATTTTTACCCTGAAATGTATTATGGTAGATTTTCTGCTAATACTGCTACAGAGGTTGAAGTCCAAGTGGAAAAGACATTAACTCATGAAAAATATCAATTTACCGATCCTTCTTTTTTAGATGATATGGTTCTAGTTGCTGGAGTTGATGCATCAATGGCTCCAACCTATGGGAATGGACAAATCAACTATGCTACAGATAATTATTTTAATATAGCACATAATTTAACTGTTCATAATTATTTATATGGATCAGGAAGTCCTATTACTTCAGATATGCCACAAGCATCTTCGGCAATTATTAGTAATGTTAGTGAAGGTGTGGGTATTGCAAATTATACTGCACATTGTGGTTCTTCTGGGTGGTCTGATCCAAGTTTTAATACTGGTGATGTTTCTGGATTACAGAATTATAATGAATATGGATTAGTAATTAGTAATTGTTGTCTTCCAAATAAATTTGATGAGCCAGTTTGTTTTGGAGAGGCTTTATTAAGAGCAGATAATAAAGGAGCTCTTGGTCATATTGGAGCAACTAATAATACATACTGGGACGAGGATTATTGGTGGTCAGTTGGTAATACATCAAATATTACAGCTAACCCAACCTATTCTGGTACTGGATTAGGGGCCTATGATTGTCTTATGCATGAAAATGGCGAACATGAAAATGATTGGTTTATTACTCAAGCACAGATTTTTCATGCTGGTAATCTTGCAGTAACTGAGGCAGGTGGTGCAGAACAATATTATTGGGAAATTTATCATCTAATGGGAGACCCTTCTTTAATGCCGTATGTTGGGATTCCTACGACTTTAACAGTATCGCATAATTCAGTTCTTCCTGTAGGATCTACATCTTTGACCGTTAATTCAGAAGAGAATTCATATGTTGCACTATCTATGAATGGCGTCCTTTTAGATGCAAAGTTATGTGATGCAACGGGGGTTGTTAATCTGATATTTAATCCGATATCTAATGTTGGTCCAGTTGATATTGTAGTTACAAAACAATTTAAACAACCTTATATTGACTCTATACAGGCAATATCTCCAAATGGTCCATATGTAATTTTAACTAGCAATTCTTTGAATGAGATTAATGGTAATAATAATTCATTGGCTGATTATAGCGAATTAATTAGTATGACTTTAGATTTATTTAATTTAGGTGGTGGTAATGCTCAGAATCTTAATTTAGTTTTATCAACAAACGATCAATATGTTACTGTTATTGATTCAGTTGATAATATTAATCTAATAAATTCTAACCAATCTGTTAGTTCAAATAATCCATTTAGTTTTCAAGTAGCTGATTTTGTTCCTGATCAGCATATAGCATTATTTTTATTAACTATTACAGATAATGCAGGGAATGTATGGAGTTCTAATATTAATGTTACATTAAATTCACCTGTATTGACTCATATAAGCTTTACAGTTAATGATGCTATTTTAGGTAATGGTAATGGTAGATTAGATGCTGGGGAAAATTTAGAATTAGTAGTAGAAGTAGATAATGTTGGTCATGCAGATGCATATAATCTCATTGGGACACTATCTACTTTGAGTAGTTATATAACAATTAATAATTCTAGTGTTTCTTTACTGAATCTTAATTTTAGTCAGCCTCAAAATTTAATATTTAATATAACGGTTGATCAAAACACTCCAGTTGGTACAAATGTTATTTTCCCTTTTGATATTACAGATCAGATATATTCTTATCAAATGGATTTTGAAGAGAATGTTGGTGTAATTGATGAAGATTATGAAACAGGTGATTTTACAAACTATTCATGGATTCAGGGTGTTTTTCCATGGGTAATTGATAGTAGTCAGATTTATGAGGGTGTTTATAGTTCTCGTTCTGCCATTAATTTACCTGATAATGAAGAGTCAGAGCTTTCTGTTGAGGTTAATGTATTGTCTAATGGAGATATTTCTTTTTATAAGTATGTTTCATCAGAAGATGGTTTTGATTTTTTGAAATTTAAAATTAATGGAACCAAGATTGATGAATGGTCAGGTGTTGATACGGCTTGGAGTTTTGTTTCTTTTCCTGTTTCTGCTGGTTTAACTACATTTAAGTGGGAATATGAGAAAGATGCTTCTTGGAGTGATGGAGATGATTGTGCATGGATTGACTATATTATTTTTCCTCCAATCTTTACCAATCAAACAGTAATATTAGATAATAATTTGGAGATCAATATTTTTCCAAATCCTACTAAGGGAATATTCAGTGTTGACATTAATGATAAGAAGAATCATTCTTTGGAAATTTGTGATATTAATGGAAAGAAACTAGAATTTATCCAAAACTTAAATTCTTCTTACCAATTTGATATGACTCAATATCCTTCTGGGACTTACTTTATCACTATTTACCCTGAAAATATTATATATCAAATAGTTAAACAATAGTGTCAAAAATTATTGCTATAGATTATGGTAGCAAAAGGGTAGGAGTTGCAATTACTGACTCTTTGAGGATGATCGCATTTGGATTATCTACAATTTTAACAGAGGAGGTTTTTGTTTTTTTAGATAAACTTATAAAGAAGGAAAGTATTTCTGAAATTGTTGTTGGTTTACCAAAAAATCTAGACAATTCTCAAAATGAAATCACAGATGCAGTGAGTGCTTTTATTAATAAATTAAACCAGAAATATCCAGATATCGTTATTAATAGTATAGATGAGAGGTTTACATCTAAAATGGCAAAGAAAACTATTCTAGATTCAGGAGTTAATAAGAAAAGAAGACGTAATAAATCTTTAGTTGACAAGGTAAGCGCAACAATTATTTTGCAGTCTTATCTGCAAAAATTAGACAGATAGTTTTTGTTGTAAAAACTTCCCGGTATACGATTTTTTTTCTTGAATAATATCTTCAGGAGTCCCACTAAAAACAATTTCTCCTCCGTTGGCACCACCATTAGGACCTAGGTCAATTATCCAGTCTCCACATTTAATAACATCTAGATTATGTTCTATACATATAATTGAGTGGCCCTTATCTATTAAAGAATAAAATGATTGTAATAATTTATTAATATCATGAAAATGTAATCCAGTTGTTGGTTCATCAAAAATGAATAATATTTTATTTGGTGTATTTCCTTTACTAAGGAATGATGCAATTTTTGTTCTTTGTGCTTCTCCTCCACTTAATGTATTTGATGACTGACCTAGTTTAATATAACCTAATCCAACATCTTGCAATGGTTGAATTTTATGTGCTATTAGTTGCTTGTCGTTCTTTATAAAGAAATTAATTGCATCATCAACTGACATTTCAAGGATTTCAGAGATATTTTTATTAGAAAATTTAATTTCAAGTATTTCTTTTTTGAATCTTTTTCCATTACAACTATCACATTTTAGATGAATATCTGCCATAAATTGCATTTCTACTGTTATTTCACCCTCACCTTTACAATTTTCACATCTTCCTCCTGGAACATTGAAAGAAAACATACCAGTTTTGTGTTTTCTTGCTTTTGATAGCGGTTGGTTAGCAAATAATGTTCTGATTTCATCATATGCTTTTATGTAGGTTATAGGGTTTGATCTAGATGATTTTCCTAATGGGTTTTGGTTGATAAATTCAAGTTTCTTGATGTTGTTAGTAGTTAATTTAATCTTCTTATAATTATTTTCATCTTTTTCATAAATCCCTATTTTGTTATTTATTGCTGGCTTTAAAACATCTTTTATTAGTGAGGATTTTCCAGATCCACTTACCCCGCTAATAATCGTTAGACAATCTAATGGTATTTTAATATTTATATCTTTTAAATTATTTTTTGTTACTCCTGTTAACTCTATATAGTCAGACCATTTTCTTCTTGACTTTGGAATATCAATTTTTAGTTTATTAGTTAGATATTTTGTTGTTAAGCTATCCTTCTCTTTAGATAGGTTTTTAAATTTTCCGTTGTAGATTATTTTTCCGCCATTTATTCCTGCCTCTGGACCTATATCTATTATGTAATCTGAATTTAACATGATTTCTTCATCATGTTCAACTATGATTACCGTGTTACCAATATCTCTTAGATTTTTTAATATTTTTATTAGTTTATTTGTATCCTTAGGATGTAATCCGATGCTTGGCTCATCTAAGATATACATTGCTCCTACCAGTGAGCTTCCTAACGATGTTGCTAAATTTATTCTTTGAGATTCACCTCCAGATAAGGTTTTTGATTTTCTGCTAAGGTTTAAGTATTCTAATCCAACCTTATTAAGGTAACTAAGACGGCTAATAATTTCTTCTAAAATTCTTTCAGCAATAATATTTTCATCTTTGCTCAATTTAATATTTGTGAAAAAATATAACACATCTTTTATATTTAATTGATTAATGTCATTAATGTTTTTGCCATTAATTTTGATATAATTTGTTTCTTTTCTTAATCTTGAGCCATTACATGCATCACAGGATGTTTTTCCTCTATATCTGGCGATAAGGACTCTAGCCTGGATTTTATATTTTTTTGTTTCAAGCATATCAAAGAATTGATATATCCCTTTGCATTTTTCTTTTCCATTCCAAAGGAGATCTTTCTCTGCTTTAGATAAGTTCTTATATGCACGATGTATTGGGAAATTAAATTCTACTGATTTTTTAATGAATCGTTCTTTCCATTTAGATAATTTTATTCCAGACCATGGGGCTACAACCCCCTCAAATAAAGATAAATTTTTGTCTTTTATAACTTTTTTTTCATCTATTCCTAGTATGCTTCCGTATCCTTCACATTTTTGGCATGCACCATATGGATTATTAAAGGAGAATAACTCAGGAGTTGGATCAATGAATTTAATACCATCTAGCTCAAAATTAGTTGAAAATTGTTTGTTTTTGTTTTTCGTTTTTATTGTACAGTAGCCTTCTCCTTCATATAATGCAATTTCAATAGAATCTTTAACTCTATTAGTGTCAATATTTTTCTCTATATAAATTCTGTCGATAACAGTATATACTCTTTTTTCTTTAAGTTCAGTTAGATTTAGACTATTTATTTTTTGTATTTTATTATCTATTACAACTCTAGAGAAACCAGTTTTTTTAAGTTTTTCTATTAGATCAGTATTTTTTTCATTAGATCTTTTAGAGTTTGCGATTATACAAGCAGTATTTCCTTCTTTTTGTTTTAATATATATCTGTATATATCTTGAATTTGATCTTTTTTAACGATCTTATTAGAAATTGGAGAATAAGTCTTGCCAATTCTTGCAAAAAGCAGTTTTAGATAATCGTAAATCTCAGTGCTTGTTCCTACGGTAGATCTAGGGTTTTTTGTAATAGTTTTTTGTTCTATAGCAATTGCAGGACATATGCCTGTTATTTCATCTACATCAGGTTTTTGTATTTTTCCTAAAAATTGTTTTGCATAAGAAGATAAACTTTCAATATATCTTCTTTGACCTTCAGCAAATAATGTGTTAAATGCTAAAGTAGATTTTCCTGATCCAGAGACTCCTGATATGACGGTTATTTTGTTTTTGTTTATTGATAGAGATATATTCTTTAGATTATGCTGTCTAGCACCTTTTATATGAATCTTTTCTAGTGAATTTGCTTGTTTTTTACCCATATATATTTGAGGAATTTTGCAAAAATAAACAATATGATTTGTATTATTTCTAAACTTTAACTATTTTTGGCATTCAAATTAGTGATTAACCTAAACCAACATTTATAGCATAAACGTCTACTTAAATTTTTATTAACTAAAATAAAGTAGTATGCTATTAAGTGATCTTTCAGACCAAGAATTAGTAAAGAAGTATATTGATGGAGATAATCTCTCCTTTGAAACATTGTTAAATAGACATAAGAATAGAGTTTTTGCTTTTATTATGTCTAAAATTAAGAATAAAGATATCAGCGAGGATATTTTTCAGGATACCTATGTGAAAGTTGTTAATTCTTTACAAAAAGGAAAATATAATGAAGAAGGTAAGTTTTTACCTTGGGTAATGAGAATAGCTCATAATTTAGTTATTGATCATTTTAGAAAGCAAAAAAAGATGCATATGATAAGATCAAATAATGAATTTGATATTTTCGATGTTATCAAGGATAATAGTATTAATGTAGATGATAAGTTAATAAGAGATCAGATTTTTACAGATCTTAGATCTTTAATAGATTTATTACCTATTGATCAAAAAGAAGTTTTAAGAATGAGGTATTTTGAGGAATTAAGCTTTAAGAAAATTGCTGAATATTTTGATATATCTATTAATACTGCTTTAGGCAGAATGAGATATGCTTTAATTAATTTAAGAGCATTAAGTCAAAAACACCATATAGATTTGCATAAATAGTTGTTGTTTATATAATATTATTATTATTTGCTCGTTAAACATATATTAATCAATCTAATATATATGGGTAAAAATTTTACTAAGAGTGAAAAAAACAATAAAAGGTACAATTCAAAAAATCTAATCAAGAGTATTTCTGAGGTTACTCCTTCAAGAAAATCAATAGATTTTATTATAGCTTATTCTAAATCAACCAAGACAATTTTAGATAAAAGGTTTCTGATTTCTCTAAATTAGAGATTTGGCTTTCTTGTTTTAAGTAGTATAGTTTTTGTTAATAATTACCGTTTTAATTTCTTGATGATTGTAGTATATTTTTAGTAATTTGTGTAAAAATATATTTATGAGTGAAAAAGAAAAAAATGCGAAACTTAAAGTTTTAGAACTTACTTTAGGAAAACTAGAAAAATCATACGGAAAGGGAGTTGTAATGAAGCTAGGTGATAAGATTGCTGAGGATATTGATGTTATTCCATCAGGATCTATCGGTTTAGATTTAGCTCTAGGGGTAGGTGGATATCCTAGAGGAAGAGTTGTTGAAATTTATGGCCCAGAGTCTTCTGGGAAGACAACTTTAACTATTCATGCTATTGCTGAGGTTCAAAAACAAGGGGGGATAGCAGCATTTATTGATGCAGAACATGCATTTGATTCAGCCTATGCATTATCTTTAGGTGTAGACATTGATAATCTTCTTATTTCTCAACCTGATAATGGGGAACAGGCTTTGGAGATCGCTGATCATCTAATTAGTTCTGGAGCTGTAGATCTAGTTGTTATTGACTCTGTTGCTGCATTAACTCCGAAATCTGAGATAGATGGTGAGATGGGAGATTCAAAGATGGGGCTACATGCTCGATTGATGTCTCAAGCTCTTCGAAAATTAACCGCTACAATTAGTAAAACTGGATGTACTTGTATCTTTATTAATCAGATTAGAATGAAGATAGGTGTTATGTTTGGGAATCCTGAAACTACTACTGGAGGAAATGCATTGAAATTTTATTCTTCAATTAGGTTAGATATTCGAAGAATAGGAGCAATAAAAAATGGAGAAGATATAGTTGGAAATAGAACAAGAGTTAAGGTTGTCAAGAATAAGGTGGCTCCTCCATTTAAGAAAGTAGAGTTTGATATCATGTTTGGTCAAGGTATTTCTCGATCAGGTGAGATATTAGATAAAGCTGTTGATCTTGATATTATAAGTAAAAGTGGTTCTTGGTTTAGTTATAATGATACAAAGCTTGGCCAAGGAAGAGATGCTGTAAAACAAATGATATTAGATAATCCTGAACTATGTGTTGAAATTGAGGATAAAATAAAAGAAATTTCTTCGTAAAGATATTTTATGAGGATATATCTTCTTTCTATTGTCTTCTTATTTTTGGTTTCATGTAGAACAAATGATAATAAAGAAAATATTTCAAAATCTGAGATAACTTTATTGTCTGAGGAAATAATTAAAAATCCAAATGATATAAATGCTTTATTAGATCGAGTTGATTATAATTTAGAAAAGGGAAAGTATGAATCAGCATTGTTCGATTTACAACAATGTTTATTGCTAGATTCTTTAAATAGTAAATGCAATTATTTAGCATCCTTATCATACTTTGAAATATCAAAATATGATAAGACTAAGGTTGATTATGGTAAGTTGGCACTAAAACATATAAGAAATTCTATTAAAAATAATGAGAAGAATTATTTAGCTCTTGCTTTATATGGGGAGATTAATGTTGCATATGCAAGATATAAGGAGGCGATTGATTTTTTTAATAAATCTTTAGAGATCGAATATAATCAATATGAAACTCATCATTTGATGGGATATGCATTTAAGAAACTAGATCAACTTGATGTTGCAATAAATTGTTTTCAGAATAGTATTAATATTAATCCTGATTATTTACAATCTTATATAGAGGCTGCTCTTGTTTATCAATTGAAGAATGATACATTGGCCGAAATTTTTTACAAGAATGCTCTTAAGATTGATTCTTCAAATATTATTGTCTTATATAATCTTGGGTTATATTATCAGAACAATCAGTTTTATAATGATGCTTTAGATACATATAATGAATTATTAGAGAATTATGCTTTTAATTCAAATGCACATTATAATATTGGTTTTATACATATGGAATTAGATCTTTTTGATATTGCAGTTAATAATTTTGCTGATGCTATATATTCTAATTCTGTGTTCTATGAAGCGTATTATGCTAGAGGAGTTTGTTTTGAAACATTAGGAAATATAGCGCAGGCAGAAGTTGATTATGCAAGAGCAATAGAGATAAACCCGGAATATGTTTATGCAGTTGATGCATTAGATAACTTAAGAACTAATAACATGAAATACAAATAATATATGAGTATCCAAGAATTAATCAATAATGATATAAAAAAAGCGATGTTAGCTCGTGAGGTAGATAAATTGGCAGCCTTAAGATCAGTTAAATCAGCTGTCTTACTTGAAGCGTCAAAAGATGGAAGGAGAGAGGTCTCTGATGAGGTTGTATTAAGAATAATTACTAAATTAGTTAAACAAAGAAGAGACTCTGCACAAATCTATAAAGAACAGAATAGAAAAGATTTAGAAAATGATGAGTTAGAACAGCTTAAGCATCTTGAGTTTTATCTTCCAGAACAACTTTCTGAAGATGAAGTTAGATTAATCATTGATAAGATTATACATGATTCAGAGGCCTCTTCTATCTCTGATATGGGTAGAGTGATGGGAGTCGCTACAAAAGAATTAAGTGGTAGGGCAGATGGTAAATTAATTGCAACTTTAGTAAGAGAGATATTGAAATAATTTATTTACCAACTTATCTCCCAATCTTTGAAATCAGCTGCTAGACAGTCTATCTTATAGTCTTTTCTTCCGCCAACAATTTCTTGAATTTTGTTCTTTGCAGTATTTCTAATGCCATTTAATCCATGAGTTAGTTCAAGATTATTTCCATTTTTAATACCATTCCTATAATTTGACTCATTGTGCCATATATGTAGATTCATCTGTGACAGTACAATTATTGCTCTAATAGTATTTCCATCTATTTTCTCGTATTTTTCATCAAGTATAAGCTGAATATCATTAATGATATCTTGAATTTCTTCTGAGTATTCTTGTTTATGTTTACCTATAAATACTTCTTTTAATTGAGCTATTGATAATCTGTCAATTAATTCACTAAGAGTTGGTAAATATTTTCTATTTTCCATACTATATTTATTTAAGACTTAAAGCTAATTGTTTGAATGTTTCAGGGTGATTCATTGCTAGATCAGCTAGAACTTTTCTGTTTAACTCTATTCCTTTGGAATGGATTTTTCCCATAAAATTGGAATATGACATTCCGTGTAATCTAGCCCCAGCATTAATTCTTTGTATCCATAATGCTCTAAATGTTCTCTTTTTGTTTTTTCTATCTCTATATGCATATAACATTCCTTTCTCTACAGCATTTTTAGCTACTGTATGCACATTTTTTCTTCTTCCAAAATATCCTTTGGCTGATTTTAATATTTTTTTTCTTCTTGCTTTAGCAGCAACTGAATTGACTGATCTTGGCATTTTTATTTATTTTTTGGTAAGTAGTGACTTTTAAAGGTCCTTAACGGGACTATTTACCTGGTTAATAACCCTAGTTTATATACAAAGTTGCAATTTTACACTCTTTACATCCGAATCATGGACTAGACCTGTTTTTGTTAGGTTCCTTTTTTGTTTTGTCCCTTTCTTAGTTAGAATATGCGATTTAAATGCATGTTTTCTCTTTATTTTTCCTGAACCAGTAAGTTTAAATCTTTTTTTGGCTCCAGCTTTAGTTTTCATTTTTGGCATAACTTCTCTTCTTTTAATTTTTCTTTGGTGCTATTATCATTATCATTTTCTTTCCATCTAGCTTAGGCATGTTTTCTACTATACCATAATCCTCAAGTGCCTGTGCTAATCTTAATAATAAAATTTCACCCTTATCTTTAAATATTATTGTTCTTCCTCTAAAAAATACAAACGCTTTAACTTTTGCTCCTTCTTGTAAGAATTTTTTAGCATGTTTTAATTTAAAATCAAAATCATGTTCTCCAGTATTAGGACCAAATCTTAGTTCCTTTATTACTACTTTTTGAGCTTTTGATTTGATTGATTTCTGTTTCTTTTTTTGATCATAAATAAACTTTTTATAATCAATTAATTTACATACTGGAGGTTCTGTGTTTGGAGAAATCTCAACTAAATCTAGTGAGAGTGATTTTGCTATCTTTAGTGCCTCATCAATTGAAACTATTTTTGCTTCAACCTTTTCACCAACTATTCTTACAAAAGCTGCAGTTATTTCTTTATTTGTTTTATGTTGCTTTTCAACTACAACTATTCCTCTATATCTTTTTTTTAATGCGATGTTTTTTTCTTTAATTATTAAATTCTATTAACTCTCTAATCTCCTTTTTAACTATTTCAATAAACTGATCTGCACTTATGCTTCCTAAATCTTCTCCTCCATGTTTACGAACAGTTATCTTTTCTGTGTTTTCTTCTCTTTCTCCTACAATTATGATATAAGGTATTTTTGAAACCTCTGCATCTCTTATCTTTCTACTAGTAGTCTCAGCCCTTTTATCAATAGGGCCGCAAATATCGTAATTTTTTAGTAATTGAGTGACTTTTTCTGCATATTCATGAAATTTCTCACTAATAGGTAAGATTATAAATTGTTCAGGACTCAACCATAAAGGAAAGTTTCCTCCACAATGTTCTATTAGAACTGCTACAAATCTTTCCATAGATCCAAATGGTGCTCTATGAATCATTACAGGTCTATGTTTTTTATTGTCACTTCCAGTATATTCAAGTTCAAATCTTTCTGGTAGGTTGTAATCAACCTGGATAGTTCCAAGTTGCCATTCTCTACCAATTGCATCTTTAACCATAAAATCTAGTTTAGGCCCATAGAATGCCGCTTCACCATATTCTACTACTGTTTCTAATCCTTGCTGTTTAGCAGTGTCAATAATTGCTTTTTCTGCTTTCTCCCAATTTTCATCATTACCAATATATTTTTCTTTATTATCCGAATCTCTTAAAGATATTTGCGCAACATAATTTTTAAAATTAAATGTTTTAAAAACATATAATACCAGATTTATAACCTTTGTAAATTCTTCTACTATTTGATCTGGTCGACAAAATATATGAGCGTCATCCACTGTGAAACACCTTGCCCTTGTTAATCCATGTAATTCCCCTGATTGTTCGTAACGATAAACTGTGCCAAATTCAGCATATCTTATAGGTAAATCTTTGTATGATCTTGGAGAAGAATTATAAATTTCGCAATGATGAGGACAGTTCATGGGTTTTAATAAGAATTCTTCATCTATATGAGGAGTCTTTATTGGTTGGAAGGAATCTTGGCCATATTTTTCATAATGACCAGAAGTAATATATAGGTCTTTATTTCCTATATGAGGTGTAATTACTGGTAGATATCCAGCTTGTATTTGAGCTTTTTTTAGGAAGTTTTCTAATTTCTCTCTAAGAGCAGTTCCTTTTGGCAACCATAATGGTAGTCCTTGACCAACTTTCTGTGAGAAGGTAAACAGCTCCATTTCTTTTCCTATTTTTCTATGGTCGCGTTTTTTTGCTTCCTCTAACATTTCTAGATATGCTGTAAGTTCTTTTTGCTTAGGGAAAGATATACCATAAATACGCGTAAGTTGCTTACGATTTTCATCTCCTCTCCAGTAGGCACCAGCAATATTTAATAATTTGATTGTTTTAATTTTTCCAGAAGATGGGATATGTGGTCCTCTACATAAATCGGTAAAATTACCTTGGGTGTAGAAAGTAATGCTTCCATCTTCCAATTCTTCTAATAATTCTAATTTGTACTCATCTCCTTTGTCTGTAAAGTATGCGATAGCATCGTCTTTTGAAATATGTTTTCTATCGAAAGTCATTTTTTGAGAGGCTAATTCCTTCATTTTTTGCTCAATCTTAGGTAATTCATCTGAAGAAAGAACATGATCACCTAAATCAATATCATAATAGAATCCATTGTCAATTGCAGGACCTATACCTAGTTTAACACCAGGATAGAGCACCTCCAAAGCTTCTGCCATAATATGAGCTGAAGAATGCCAAAAACTCATTTTCCCCTGCTTATCATTCCAAGTATGAAGAGTTAGAGTTGAGTCGGTTGTAATAGGTCGATTTGCATCCCACACTTCATTATTTATAGTAGCCGATAGCACATTTCGTGCTAATCCTTCTGAAATTTCCATAGCAATATCCATTGCTGAAGTTCCACTTTCTACTTTTTTTATACTTCCATCTGGAAGAGTAATATTTATCATTTTATCTTCTAGTATTATAAGGTAGCAAATATAGTAATTAGAGTTAGAATATTACTTCTGTTTTTTTATGAAATTTAGGATCTCTATTTTCTTTCAATTTCTTTGTTAGAATAATTAAAGCAGCTATTGTTATACCTAAAGGAAGCCAAATCTGTAAATTATCAGTCGCAACACCAATTGAAGTGCCAACAGCCACACCAATTGGCATATAAAATCCTTGTTTTTTTGTTTTCATAACTGATATTATTTTTAGTTAATATATTTTTGAGACATCTATTTTTTTAAGGTAAGAATCAGATTCTGGCCCTAGATTAAAGATCAGATCAATAATTGATAGATTATTAATAAATCCATTTTCTTGTGAGAATACTTGATCGTATTTTATAATATTTTCATTGTTAAAAGAATATTTTCTATAATCTTTAAGTGGAGTGTCTAAATCATATTTTTGACTATAATTAATGGCTTGATCTGATTCTAATAGGTCTAAGACAAGTCTATGTGATCTATGATTGAAATCGATTAGATATTTTTCTGTTTTTTGATATAAAGCATGTATTTTTTCCATGTAATACTCAAAGAAAGGTGATGAGTTATAGCAGGTTTTAATTGTTTTCCAATGTATTTTTTGCCAAGGTTCAGTATAGCAAATCTGTATATCTTTTATTAATGTTTTAGAGCTATTTTTTCTTATTCTAGGAATAGACAGATTAAGTATGCCATTTGGACAACATACTGAACATCTATTTCTGATTGTTTGTTTTACAAAGTATTCATGTTTTTCAATAATACTTTCTGGATATATATAGATTATTGAGTAATATGAGATTGGAGCAAAATATGATGAAGGAAGTAGAAAACTATTATTTAACACTAGAGAATAATCTTTCCCATCTTATCTTGTTTAATCCTTTAGCATGCTTGTCCCAGCTCATCCATACAAAAAGAGCTTTTCCTACAATATGATCTTCTGGAACAAATCCCCACATTCTTGAATCTGCTGAATTATGTCTATTATCACCCATTAACCAATAATAATCCATTTTAAAAGTATATTCAGTAGATAATTTATCGTTTATAAAGATATCATCATTTATTATTTTTAGTGTATTTGATTCATATCTTTCAATGATCTCTTTATAAATACCTAAGTTCTTATTTGATAGACTAATAGTTGTTCCTTTTTTAGGTATTATGATAGGTCCAAAGTTATCTATATTCCAAGAATTTGAATTGTCATTTGGAAATATGTATTCTAAGTTTCTTTTTGTAGTATCAATATTTCTTTCTATTGATATAACATTATTAAATTTCTTAATTCCCTCTTTGCTATTATCAGTAAGAAAAAGGTTGTATTCATTTGGGTTTCCACCTCTACTTCCTTCCGTTATATCAAATTTCTCATATAATATTTTTGGATTAAGCCCACTTCCTTTAGTTTTAACATTATAAATGAATTGTTTTTTCATTCCCTCTGGTTCATCTTGAGGTGAATCATTTATTTTTAGGTTTCCGTCTATAATTTGAATTTTATCTCCTGGGATAGCAACACATCGTTTAACATAATTTTCTTTTTTATCTACTGGTCGGCCTAATTTTTCTGCTGGCCAATTAAATACAACGCAATCATTTCTTTCAATAGTTCCTAAACCTTTCATTCTGTGGTAGGGTAATTTTGGTTTCTCTAAGTATGATTTTCTATTTTTAGTAAAGGGTAATGTATGGTGAACAAGAGGAAATGCTAATGGAGTCATTGGAACCCTTGGTCCGTATGCTAATTTACTTACAAAAAGAAAATCTCCAATTAACATTGATTTTTCCATAGATGATGTTGGAATTGTATATGCTTCAATAAAAAATGTTCTTAAGATATGTGCTGCAACAACAGCAAATGCAATTGCTTCAATCCAGTTTCTTAATTCGCTTTTCTTTGATTTTTTCTTCTTTTTCTTCTTTTTCCAAAATTGCCAGCTAATTGTTTCGAAGAAAATAATATCTGATATTAACAAGGGCATAAAGTATAACCACTCTCCATTGATTAAATAAACAAAGATTGACCAAATCAGTGTAAAGATCAGGAATAGGATAATTTTAAGACTTATCTTCATATTTATTTGTTTAAATAACGTACAAATTTATTAATTATTATCTTATAACGTCTTCCATAGTAAAGACACCTTTCTTGTTTTTAATCCATTCAGCAGCTAATAAAGCTCCTAAGGCAAAGCCATCTCTTAATTTTGCTTTATGAGTGATTTCTATTTCATCTATTATTGATGAATAATTGATTTTATGAGTACCAATTTCTTGAGATATTCTATTGGAAGTAATTGATGTTTTATCATGAAATATTTTTTCTAAATCATTTGAAAGGGAAATTGCAGTACCACTTGGTGAGTCAAGTTTATCTATATGATGAGTTTCATTAATTGACACATCATAATTTCTGTTTTTCATTAACTCTGCTAGCTTTTGATTAAGTTTAAAGAATATATTCATTCCCAGACTAAAATTTGATGAATAAAGAAAAGAGCCGTTATGTTGAGAACATATTTCTTTAATTTCTTCTAATTTATCAAGCCAATTAGTAGTTCCAGAGATTACAGGTGTTTTGTTTTGTAAGGCATGAGAAATGTTATCAAAGGCAGTATCGGGAATACTAAAATCAATAGCCACATCAACATCAGATAATTCAAAACTTGTGGCAGGATTTTTTGAGTTGGCTTTTAAGACGATAGAATGTCCTCTTTCTGTAGCTAGATTAGATATCAATTTACCCATTTTTCCATCACCGAAAATTGCAATATTCATTGTTGTTAGAGTTTAATATTTAAAGCTATCCCAGAATAAAAGTTGTCTTGAATTGTAATAGGTCTAAGCCCTAGAGATATATCTTCATTTATCTCATATTCAGAAAGATGAGCATTTACTGAAGCATCAATAATATTTAGTATATATGTTAAGCTAAAAAGCATAATAGATATTTCTCGGTTTCTTTTATAGTAGTCTTTTAGTGTTATAAGTTCACTATCTGTATAGTCTAGATCATCACTTTGACCATTCATTCTATTTAAATAAGTATCTCTGTATTTCTTGTATTCAGAGTTGTTTTCATTAATATAGTAACCAGAAGCTATTAGGGCAGAATAAATAATTGGAATTTTCCAGTATTTTTTAGTGTAAACTTGTCCAGCTCCAGGAACATACATTGATAGAATAGCAGCCTTTCTTGGAGATTTTTCCTTAGTCTGGGCATTTATACTTTGTTTACATACTAAAAGAATTATAAGAATTACAGATATTTTTTTTAATATCTCCAAGATTATATTTTAATTTTATTGAAAATTTCACTTAGCTCATCTTCATTGGAGAATGGGATTATAATCTTTCCATTTCCTTTTTTAGTTTTCTTTAATTGTATTTTCTTATCTAATTTTTTTGATAGATCATAAAGTATTTTTTGGTGAGCAAATGTTAAAATCTCTTCATTTCTTTTTTTACTAGGAGAAAAACTATAGTCTCTATCAGAAAAATCTTTTACAATTTGTTCAACTTCTCTAACTGAGAATCCATTCTCAATAATATCATTATAAATGTTTAATTGTTTATTGCTATCTTTAATATTAATCAAGGCTCTTGCATGGCCAACACTAATTTTTTGTTTTTTTAAACCATTTTGTATTTCTAATGGGAGTTTAAGTAGCCGTAAGAAATTTGTGACTGTTGTTCTTTTTTTACCAAGTTTGTTGCCGCATTGTTCCTGTGTAAGATTACATTCTTTGATCAATCTTTGGAAGGAAATTGCAATTTCAATTGGATTTAGGTTTTCTCTTTGAATATTCTCAACAAGGGCCATTTCAAGCATTTGTTCATCATTTGCAATTCTAATATAAGATGGAATAGTTTTGAGATTAAGAATTTGTGAGGCTCTAAGTCTTCTTTCTCCAGAAATTAATTGATATTTATTATAGCCTAATTTTCTTACAGTTATTGGCTGAATAATTCCTAATTCTTTTATTGATTCTGTAAGTTCAAATATTTTTTCTTCTTCAAAATTAACTCTAGGCTGGAAAGGATTAATTTGAATCTCGTCAATTGAGATTTCATTAATTGTTGCGACTAATTTCTCATTATTTGTATTGTTGGTAATGTCAGTTGTAGGATTCTTTAAGATAGCAGACAATCCTCTTCCTAGCGCATTTCTTCTATTGTTCATTATTTAGTGTTGTTTCTTCAGTTACTTCAGTCACATTTTTTTCAATTATTTCATTAGCTAGGTTAAGATAATTGACAGCTCCTTTACTTGAGGCATCATGTATAATTATTGTCTCTCCAAAAGAAGGCGATTCTCCAAGCCTAACATTTCTATGGATAATTGTTTTAAAAACCATGTCTTGGAAATGTGTTTTGACTTCTTCAACAACTTGATTTGAGAGTCTTAGTCTTGTGTCGTACATGGTTAATAATAATCCTTCAATTATTAATTTGTTATTTATTCGTTGTTGAATAATTTTGACTGTATTTAAGAGTTTTCCTAGCCCTTCTAAAGCAAAATACTCGCATTGGATAGGCACAATAACAGAGTTAGCTACTGCAAGAGCATTTAGAGTTAAAATTCCAAGAGATGGGGCACAATCTATAATTATATAGTCGTAATTTTCTTTAATTTCTGAGATTGATTTCTTTAGGCAAAATTCTCTTTCTTTTTTATCAACTAATTCTATTTCTGCAGCTACTAAGTCAATATTCGCAGGAATTAGGTCTAAGTTAGGACTAGATGTTTGAAGAATTGTTTTGCTTGCAGGGACTCTTCCTATTAAGCAATCATATGAACTCTTTGTTATTTCATTATGATCAAAACCAACACCTGATGTTGTGTTTGCTTGAGGATCGCAGTCAATTAATAAGACTTTCTTTTCAAGGACCCCAAGACATGCTGATAAATTAATTGCAGTTGTGGTTTTTCCAACTCCGCCTTTTTGATTTGCAATAGCAATAATTTTAGTCATTAATATTTGATTAAATATTATGCCCTAAAAATACAATTCAAAGTGAGTTTTTTTTAGTTAAAATCATAATAAATTATTAACAAAAAAAATAATTTGTTAAAAAAGTTAGATAATATAAGTTTTTAGTAATTAACTAAGTTCATCAAGATCTACCTCTGTGAAGCCTGATTCGTCTTGATTATCAGTTTTCTTTTCTTTGTCTTCTGATTTTGTGTTTGAGATGATTTTTGTTCCTTTCTCTTTTATAATAAATTCACTAATTTGAGATAGCGCATTTTTGAAGCTTTCAAAATCTTCCTTGTAAAGGTATATCTTGTGTTTTTTGTAGAATGGGGTGCCATCTTCATTAAAATCTCTTTTGCTTTCAGTTATGGTAAGAAAATAATCTTCGGCTCTAGTTGATCTGACATCAAAGAAATATGTTCTTCTACCTGACCTAACAGATTTAGAAAAAATTTCTTCAATGTCCTTTTTTGCTGCCATAAAATTGTTATAAAGCTATTTCTAACAAATATAGTAAAATTATTGATTATGTATCTGATTTACATGTATTTGGCTATAGAAACTTTGATTCTTTAATAATTGTTTGTGGGAACCTTCTTCTATTATTTTTCCTTTGTCAAGTACAATGATATTGTCTGATTCTTCTATTGTTGATATACGATGACTGATTATTATTGTTGTTTTGTTTTTGGTTTCTTGTTTAAGGTTATTGAGTATTTTTTGTTCTTTATTTGCATCTACTGCTGATAAGCAGTCATCAAAAATATAAAGCTGAGGGTCTTTATAAAATACTCTAGCAATTGCTAATCTTTGTCGTTGACCTCCAGATAGTTGAATTCCTCTTTCTCCTATTATTGTATTAAATTTATTTGGAAATGAATTTATTTCATCAAGCATTTCAGCTTTCCTTGCTGCATTTTCAATTTCTGCTTCATTAATGTCATCTTTTGCGAATCCTATATTATCTTTTATTGTTCCAGAAAATAGATATCCGTCTTGAGGAACATATCCTATTGAAGATCTTAAGATATTTAGATTGTGTGATCTAATATTCTTATTATCTATTTTAATTTCCCCATCATTTGCATCATATAATCTACATATTAGATTGACGATTGATGTTTTTCCTGAGCCTGTTTTTCCAAAAATACCGATCTGTTTTCCCGTATTAATTGTTAGATTAATCTTAGTAAGAGCTTCTATATTGGTATCTGAGTATATTAATGACACATCATTAAATTCTATTTTTCCTATTATGGATGTATCTGTATTGTTTGTATTATATATATTTTCTTTTTTTTGTAAGAATTCATTGATTCTTTCTTGAGAGGCAGCTGCTCTTTGCACTAATGAAGTAACCCAACCAACTGATGCAACTGGCCAGGCAAGCATATTTACATATATGATAAACTCTGCAATATTTCCTGTAGTAATATTTCCTTTGAACACTTCAAGCCCACCAATATATATTGTTAATACAGTACTTATTCCTATTAATGTTATGATTAATGGGATAAACATTGCTTCAATTTTTATTAATTCTATTTGGCGTTGAGTGTATTCTTTACAGCTTTGATAAAAAACATATAAAGAATTTTCTTCATTAGTGAAAGATTTAATTATTCTAATCCCGGAGAATGATTCTTGACTGATTGCGGTAATTGTTGATAATTGGGCTTGTACTTTTTCACTTTTTTTATTGATTCTATTACTGACAAAATAAACGGATAAGGCTAATATAGGTAAAGGGAATAGAACATATGTTGTTAAGACTGTGCTTACTAAGAGCATTTTATAGATTATTAGAGAAAACAAGAATGATAGATTAATTGCATACATAATTGCAGGCCCCAGATACATTCTGACCTTTGTTATGTCTTCAGTAATTCTGTTCATTAGATCTCCAGTTCTATTCTTCTTGTAAAATTCAATACTTAGTTTTTGATATTTTTCATACACTTCATTTTTTAAATCATATTCGATTTTTCTAGACATAACAATTATTGTCTGTCTTGTGAGGTATAAGAAAACACCTTTGAGGATTGCAAAAAGAACTATTAGGCAGCCGTATTTAATTAAAAGAAGACTTATATCTTTAGTGTCTTTATCGTTTAATTTATCTAACAAGCCATCTAAGGCATTCCTGACAAATTCAGCTGGATAAATAGCAAATATGTTTGTTATAAAAACAAACACAAGCCCAAGAATAAGAGTTGTTTTGTATTTCCATAGAAATTTATTAAGATATTTTAGATGTTTCATGAAAATGATTTAGTTCTTTTTGTAAAAGCACAAAAATAATAAGTAAATTTGCACTCGTATAGAAAAAAAGCTTAATAAGATTGAAATTAATGTTTTTTATCTAGTGATGTCTAATTTATAAATATTAAAAAAATGTCAGAATCCCATTTTGATAAAGAGAAATCAATTAAAATTATAGAAGATTCAGATGTATTTGAACATGAGAAAGTGGTTTTTTGTCAGGATAAAGCAACAGGTTTAAAGGCCATCATTGCTATACATGACACAACTTTAGGTCCAGCACTTGGAGGAACAAGGATGTGGAATTATAATTCTGAGGAAGATGCTTTAAATGATGTTCTACGTTTGTCAAGAGGCATGTCATTTAAGGCTGCAATTTCTGGATTAGATTTAGGTGGCGGTAAAGCTGTTATTATAGGTGATTCTAAAACTGATAAAACAGAAGCATTAATGAGAAAATTTGGTCATTTTGTTGAATCTCTATCTGGAAAATATATAACAGCTGAGGATGTTGGCATGAGTACTAAAGACATGGAGTATGTAAGAATGGAAACTAAACATGTAACGGGTATTCCTCTAAGTATGGGAGGTAGTGGAGATCCATCTCCTGTAACTGCTTATGGGGTATATATGGGTATGAAAGCTTCAGCAAAATTTTTATGGGGATCTGACAACTTAATAGATAAAAAGATTTTAGTCCAAGGAGTTGGTCATGTTGGTCAGTATTTAGTTAAATATTTATCAGAAGAGAAAGCAAATATTTTTATTAGTGATATAAGTTCTGAGAAGACAAGTAAAATTGCACAAGAATATAATGTTGAAGTGATAGATAATAATAATGTTTTAGATTTTGGGATGGATATTTATGCGCCATGCGCACTGGGGGGAATATTAAATACACAGAGTATAGATAACTTGAAATGTTCTATTGTATGTGGAGCAGCTAATAATCAATTAGAGGATGAACAAAGAGATTCACTGCACTTACAAGAAAGAAATATCATTCTTGCTCCTGATTTTTTAGTTAATTCTGGAGGTTTAATTAATGTGTATTCTGAAATCAAAGGATATAGTAGAGAAAAGTCTTTGGATAAAACAAGAGAAATTTATCATACCACTCTTAATATTCTAGAAAAAGCTAGAGAGGAAGGAATTACAAGTTATAGAGCCGCTTTAAATATTGCAGAAAAAAGGATTGCTGATAGAAAAAATAAGTAAAGGTGATAAGTAGAAGGCACATAAGATTAAAGGTCATTCAATCTCTTTATGCTTTTAGATCTCAGAAAGAAGTGGATGTTTCTAAGGGTAAGAAGGATATGTTAAGTCATATCGAAGATATATCTGAACTTCAATTAGTTGTTCTTGCTTTATTACTATTACTTTTAAAACATGCAGAAGAATTCTTTGAAGAGAATAAGCGGAAGTATTTGCCATCTAAAGAAGATATTAATCCAAATACAAAGTTTGTAGATAATGAATTTGTAAAATTACTTTATAAGGATAAGAGACTAATTAATAAGTTGAATAATATTTCTTTCTTTTGGCAAGATAATGATCATGATATAGTTAGGAAAATATTTATGAATATATTAAAACATGACTTATATAAAAAATACTTAAATCAGAATAATAATATTGAAAAGGATATCATCTTTTTTAATAATATATTAAATGATATTATTTTAAATAATGAGATACTTCATCATATATTAGAAGAAAGAAGTATTTATTGGATAGATGATCTGCCATTTGTAGCAACAATTTTAATGAGTGGTTTTAAAGATAGAAGGGTGGTTTTGCCAAAATCGGTGTTTAAAAATAAAACTGACAAGGATTTTGCTATTAGTTTATTTGATTTGACAATAAGAAATGATCAAGAGTATGAGGATATAATTGTTAAAAAAGCAAAGAACTGGGATTTAGAAAGAATCGCAATTATGGATCAAATCTTAATCAAGATGGCATTTTGTGAGATATTAAACATGCCTGAGTTGCCAATAAAAGTTTCATTGAATGAATATATAGAGATATCTAAATATTATAGCACTAATAAGAGCAAGATGTTTATTAATGGTTTGCTTGATAGTGCTATTACTGATTTTAAAAATGAAAATAAGATAATTAAAACCGGAAGGGGTCTAATGTAATTTGTTAATTTTGAAAAAAAGAAAAAATATGTCATTTAATTTTAAAGCTTGGAAGTGTTTGGATTTGGTTATTATGTTGTGTTTGTTGTTGTGTTTTATGATCTCTTGTAGTGATGCTGTTAAGAGTGTAGATGAGCAAAATGATAGATTAAGTACGGACTTAGTTAAGAATAATAAATCACTGAATAATCCAAATAGTAATTCTGATCAGCCTATTATAGAAGTTGTTGATGATGAATTTGATTTTGGAGAAATTAAGGAAGGAGAGAATGTTATTCATGAATATAAAATAAAAAACACTGGAACAGGAGATCTTTTGATTAGTTCTGCAAAAGGAAGTTGTGGTTGTACTGTCCCAGAATGGCCAAAAGAACCAATAAAAGCTGGAGAAGAAGCAAAAATAAAAGTTACCTTTAATAGTAGAGGAAAGCCAGGGGCGCAAAATAAGCGAGTAACTTTAATGACAAATGCAATTCCTAATGTCAAGATTTTGACTATTAAAGGGAATGTAATACCTAAAAATAAATAAAAAATGATTTTATTACAAGCACAGTCAGGTAGCGCATCACTTATTATGTTTGGTTTAATTTTTGCAGTGATGTATTTCTTTATGATTCGACCACAAATAAAAAAACAGAAAGCAGAAAATCAATATAGAGCTTCATTAAAAATGGGTGATAAGGTTGTAACTATTGGTGGTATTCATGGAAAAATCATTGAATTAGGAAAATTATCTGTAGTGATTGAAGTTCATGGAGGTAGTACATTAAAGGTCTTAAAATCTGCAGTCTCAATGAGTGGTGAGAGCGAAATAGATAAGAAATAATTTTACGGAATAAGGATATTACAGCTTATTGGATAATGATCTGATAATTCATATTTATGTTTCTTGTAATTGTATGATTTATAATTCATATCATGTAGGATGTAATCTATTCTTAGAGATGGAACACCAACATATGAATTTCCAATTCCTATCCCAGATTCTTGAAAAGCATCTAATAATCCTTTTTTAATCTTTGAATAAGTATAAGAAATAGGAGTGTCATTAAAATCACCGCAAATTATAACTGGATATGGAGATTGATTAATATGTTCCTTAATTATTATTGATTCATTTGCACGTTTTTGATAAGAAGCCTTCATTGTCTTTACCCAATTATTTTGCAGATGAATATTATATACCCTAATGGTGTCATTAAGGATTATATCTTTATAAATACAACTATTTTTGCTTTCTATATATCCATAATTAATTACATTATATTTTGTAAGTATTTGTAATTTATTGTCGGTTTCGTTAGTTGAGTTATAGAATTTAAAAAGCTCATTGCTTTTGTTGGATTTATTATATTCTTGGACACATAGAATATTAGGTTTTTTTTCTTTGATGAAGTCAATAATATCGTTTTCAATGTTGTTGTCTTTAATATTTTGATTTTGGTTGAGCAGTCTTACATTAAAGGTCATAATGTTTATTAGTTGATCAAATTGATGCTCTTTATTTTTTTGTATTTCATTAAAGGATTCGTTGTCTAGCTTATTTTTTTGATTTGCAATAATATTATTAATATGAGTGTTTCCTAATAAGATTATAATAAGATTTGCCCAAAAATATTTTTTCCAAGATATTATCCAGTAAATTGAGAAAAGAATATTAAGAGCTAGAATAAGTGGGAAGAAGATTCCAAGTAATGATATGTGCCATAGATAATCAGGATGGAGAACAGGAGTGATATATGATATTAATAATAGCAGAAGGATTAGAGAATTTATTAAGAAAAGAATTTTATTTAAATTATTTTTAATCATTATTTTTTGCTTGAATTAAACAATAATTCTTTTTCATCTTTATTTAAGCTGTTATATCCTGATTTTGATATTTTTTCCAAAACTAAGTCTATATTTCTCTGATTATCTGTTTTATTTTTTTGTTTTGGATTTATTTTTTTAACAGGGCGAAAGATATTTATAAAAAATTTAATTAGTGAGTTATCTTTGTTGTTTCTTTTCTGATTTATTTGTTTAATATAGATATATCCAAACAAGGCTCCACCTAAATGGGCAATATGACCACCTGCGTTTCCTTTTGGAATACTAAGAAGATCAAGAATTATAAAAAATAGAGCAATGTATTTTAATTTTACAAAACCAATTAGAGGGATGTTGATTTTATAATTTGGTATATAAGTGGCTAGTGCAAAAACTATTGCAAGAACTGAAGCTGAAGCTCCTAGTGCCATTGCGTTTTTATTATACAAGATTAATGCTGGCAGATAATTAAATGCAATGATAAATAATA
>JAAZYM010000019.1 GCA_014239655.1 Flavobacteriales bacterium
AAGAAAAAGATTAATTGGTTTTTCAACCATCATCTTCATCATTAGATTAAGTTCCATGTTAATTTCTAAAATGACTGTACAGCTATTTTGATTTATAGCGTGGATGTGACAGCACATCTGAAAGTCTATTTGGTTATTTTTTGATTGAAGTTTAATCAGACTATATTCTAATTTTTCAATTATGTGTAAAGATAGTTTAGGAAGTTGAGATATTTTAAAACTACAGCTGTCTGTAGTAGATTCAAAATCCTGAATTTCTTGTGGTAGAAAGTCTTTGAGATTGTTAAGGTTGCTGAATTTATTAAAAAGATCTTGATTGTTGATATTTGCTGTTGTTTCTTGGCTTTTAAAACTAGTTAGCATATTTTAATTAGGCCATTTTTCAGGATTTTCTCTCCACTGATTTAGTAGTTCAACATCCTCTTTTTCAATATAGTTTGATTTCAAGGCTTCATTGACAAGTGTGTTATAGTCACATAATGACGTTTTTTCACAATCATGATCTTTAAAGTTATTGTCTGCAGCTTTAAAGCCATAAGAAAAAATAGAGATTAATCCTTTTACAATTAAATCTTCATCCCTAAGGGCCTTAACTGCGGCTAGGCTGCTTTTTCCACTACTTATCAGGTCTTCTATAACCACAACTGTTTGCCCTTGGTTATAGTACCCTTCAATAAGATTTTTCCTACCGTGTTCTTTATTAGAAGATCTTATATATATAAATGGAAGTCCAAGCTCTTCAGCAATTAAACATCCAATCGCAATACCACCTGTAGCAACACCAGCAATAACATTTACATGTGGATACTTTTCCTTAATAATTTCACATATGTTTATTCTAATATGTGTTCTTATTTGAGGAAATGACAAGGTTTTTCTATTATCACAGTATATTGGAGATTTCCATCCTGATGCCCATGTGAATGGATTGTTTGGTTGTAAAATAATTGCGTTTATTTGCAATAAATATTTTGCTATCTGTTTAGCATCCTCGTGATAATTAACCATGAAACAAAAATATAAAGTTTTCATTAACAATAGATCTAAATTAGTTGTAGATAATTGGGGTGAATTTTGTAGTAAATATCAAATCATTGATGCAGCTGGTGGAGTGGTGTATAATAATGAGAGTTTATTGATGATATTTAGGAATGGAAAATGGGATCTACCAAAGGGAAAAAAAGAAATGAATGAAACAGATGAAAATTGTGCAATAAGGGAGGTTTCGGAAGAATGTGGTGTTTCTGATCTTAAAATTATTAGGTTCATAAAATATTCTTATCATACTTATAAAATTAATTCTACATCAATACTTAAAATAACTGCGTGGTTTTTAATGTCTTCAAATTATAATCAAATATTAACTCCTCAGAAAAGTGAAGGGATTTCTAAGGTTGTCTGGGTTAATCAAGATAAAGTTGCTGAAAAATTAAAGAATACATATGGTAATATTAGTGACGTTTTAAAAGAAGTTTAATTTATTACATTTATACGCATGGAACCTATAAATAATGACATTACAGAGGCACATACTTTAACAGGAGATTTTTATTGTTCTGATGTAATCTTTCATGAGATTAAAGTTAAAATATTTGAGCGTAGTTGGCAATATATATGCTCGGATGATTATTTACAAGAGAATAATTCAGCTTTTCCTTTTGTTCTTTTAGAGAATTTTATTTCTGAACCTTTATTGCTAGTAAATAATAAAAATAATATTAGTTGTTATTCAAATGTTTGTACCCATAGGGGTAATATTTTAGTTGAAGAGAAAACAATTCTTAATAAGAATATTGTCTGTAATTATCATGGAAAGTCATATGATAAAGATGGTAAATTTATTTTTATGCCAGAAACAGATGGCATGAAAAACTTCCCTTGTTCTAACGATGATCTTACTAAGATTAATGTTGAAAAGTTTTTTCAATTCATCTTTATTTCTTTAGATCCTATTATCCCTTTTGAGCAAATAATTAATGATATGAAAGATAGAGTTTCATGGATGCCTTTTAATAATCTTGTTGTAAGAGAAGATCTTTCGAAATCCTATGAGATAGATGCGAATTGGGCATTATATTGTGATAATTACTTAGAGGGTTTTCATATTCCATTCATTCATAAGGATCTTAATGCAACTCTTGATTATAAGAAATATGATGTTGAGGTTTTTGAGTATTCTAATCTTCAAATTGGTTATGCTGAAGAGAATGATATTTGTTTTGATATTCCTGAAAGTTCAGTTGATCATGGAGAAAAAATTGCTGCTTATTATTTTTGGGTATTTCCTAATATGATGTTTAATTTTTATCCTTGGGGTATTTCAGTTAATATTGTTACTCCTATTGCAACTAAAAAAACTAAGATTGAGTTTATAAGTTTTGTCTGGGACGAAAGTAAACTTAATACAGGAGCTGGTGCTGATCTTGATAAGGTTGAATTAGAAGATGAAGAGATTGTTCAAAGGGTGCAGAAGGGTGTTGGTTCTCGTTTTTATAAGCAGGGCAGGTTTTCCCCTAAAATGGAAAAGGGGGTACATCATTTTCATACCTTAATAAGTAAGTTTATGTTTAAATAATTATTATATATTTGCTGGAATGCAAGATTTCTTTTCGTTTAACGTTAAAATAAAAAAGACTTTTTTATATGACAAATAGAGGTAGACCAACAACAAGAGCAAAAGGTTTAAAAAATGGTTTTTATTTAGAACTCAGGGTAAAGGGGTCAAATAAGGCTACTAGAATCATGAGAGAGACTCATGAACAAGCTATGTTAGCTTTGACTCAATTTGAGAATAAAATTGTTAAGTATTTAGGTGAGGTAAAAGACAATTATTGGATGGATGGAGATAATAAAGGTCAAAAAATTATTTAATACTCTAAATGACAAACATTAAGTTTGTATGGGAGTTTTTTGGTCCTGATTCTATTTCTCTTTCAGAACATCATTTAATCCATCTCAAGGAATTTTTCAGTTTAGAAAACATTGATGTTATTGATTGTGGTTTTGTAAGTGAGGAAAATAATTTTTCATATACTTATGTTGATTTGCCTGAAACGCATCTTAGTTTTATAAGATCAAGATTAAAGCCACATAAAGCATTTAAGATATAATAACAACTATAAAGTTCCTATGCATAGCATAGGAATTTAGTTTTTAATATTTATTTTTGTTGTTAAAATATACTTTAAGTGCAGAACAATAGAAATATCTTTTTTGTTAAGTTTAGAGACTGGAATTTAAGACTTTATCAGAGATTTTTAAAGAATCCTCCATATCTTGATGTGGATAAAGTATTTCCAAAACATAAAATTCTTGAAAAGAATTGGATGGTAATTAGAGATGAAATTAATTCTATTCTTGAAAAAACCAGTTCATTACCAAAATTTCATGATGTTGATGATGGGCAAGAATATATTTCTGCAAATGATGGAATTGCTTGGAATATGTTTTTAGTCAAAACATATGGGGTTTGGCATAAAAATAACATTAAACTTTGTCCTAAAACAGTTGAAATATTTAAGCCTTTTAAGAATGTTTCTAGCATTTCTATTTCTTTTTTAAGTCCTGGAAAGCATATCCCACCTCATAATGGTCCATATAAAGGTGTTCTAAGGTATCAGCTAGCTATTTCAGTCCCAAAAGAAGGTAGTTGTCAGATATTTGTTGATAATAAGCCTTATAGCTGGACTGAAGGAAAAGGGGTTTTGTTTGATGATACTTATGTTCATGAGGTAAGAAATGAAACAAAAGAGACTCGTATCGCTGTTTTACTTGATTTAAGGAGAAATGATTTTCCGTTTTTGCTTAAAATATGGGATTCTATTATATTTAGAATAATTCAATTAATTGTTGTGCTTAATAGAACAGTACAAAAATCTGAAGTAAGCAAATATTAATTTCTTAATTTTTATTTTTGCAATCTTAAATTTTATCTAATTTATGTTAATAAGATTGTTTTTCTTTATTTTATTTTTTTTAGTTCTTGATTATTATCTTTTTTCGGCTATTACTCCTGTATTTAAAAAATACAGTTCATATAATAAAATCTTTAATTTTATATACTGGATTATATCTTTTGTGATATATTTTATTATTGTGTATGTTTTTCTTAATTATGAAAGGAGAACACCATCAGTACACTTTAATAATGATATTCTTATTAGTAGCTTTATTTTTATAGTTTTTATTTCTAAGTTCTTTGCATTATTTCCTGTAATTCTTGATGATGTGTTAAGAGTATTTAGGTATTTATTTAGTTTTTTTAATACAGGAACAGCTAATAATTCAGGAATTAGTATTAATAGATTAGATTTTCTTAAAAAGACTTCTCTCTTTATTGGTTCTGCTTTCTTTTTTTCATTAATATATGGGATGATATCTGGTAGATATAATTTTAAATTAAAGTATGTTAATCTAAAAATTAAAAATTGGGATAAGAAGTTAAAAGATTTTAAAATAGTTCAAATCTCAGATTTACATCTTGGTTCGTTTAATTCTATTGAAAAGGTAGAAGAAATTGTTAGTTTAATTAATAATGAGAATGCTGATTTAGTTGTTTTTACTGGAGATCTTGTAAATAATTATTATAATGAGGCTGTTCCATATATTGATGCTATTAAGAGAATTAATGCTAAGTATGGTAAGTATTCTGTTTTGGGAAATCATGATTATTGTGATTATGTAGGCTGGAAGAGAACAAGTAGAGAGTGGAAGGATAATTTTAATAATATGCTTGAAACTCATAAAAAGATGGGATTTGATCTTCTTTTGGATGATTCTCGAGAAATTCTTATTGATGAGGCTAAATTTAATCTTGTGGGTGTTGGAAACTGGGGTGCTGGTAACTTCAATAAGGATGGAGACTTAGTTAAGGCAATGCGTAATATAGATCCATTATTTCCAACAATACTTCTTTCTCATGATCCATCGCACTGGACTGCTCAAGTGATAGGTTTTGAGAAACGTATCGATTTACAGCTTGCAGGGCATACCCATGGGATGCAATTTGGAATTGATATTCCAGGTGTTAAATGGAGTCCTGTACAATGGAAATATAAGCAGTGGTCAGGACTATATAATGAAGGGTCAAAATATATTTATGTAAATACAGGTATTGGTAATTTAGCATACGCAGGAAGAGTTGGTATTATGCCTGAAATATCTGTTTTACAAATTTCATAAATATGAGTATAAAAGTTGCTAATAATATTTCGAGGATTGATTGGGATAAATCTGTTGATAATGAGAATATATTTGTTAGCTATGATTTTTTAAGATGTTATCAGGATTATCATAGTAATCTTGAACATGTTTATATTATAGGTAATGGAAATAAATTCTATGGGCATCTATTTAATGTAAATATTTCTGATATCTCTGACTATAGCAGGAATTTTCTTTTTAAAATACTTCTTCATTTTTTTCTTCGTTTTACACAATTAAGGTTTTTTTATTTTACAAATTCCTTTTTAACGAATATCCCCTCTTTTTCTGTAAATAAAGAATTTTACTTGGATGAGCTTATTATAGGTGCTCTTAAAGAGAAAGAGGCTGACTTTATAGTGATTCCTGATTTTTTATTTGAACATCCTTCTAATAGGTCTAAATTAAGCGAATATGTTAAGGTAGAAGTGGAGGAGGAGATGATTTTAAGTATTTCTAAAGATTGGTTTGATTTCAACGCCTATAAGTCTTCTCTAAAAACTAAATATAGAAAGAGAATAAACAATATATATAAAAGGAGTAAAGATTCAGAAATCAAGCTTTTAGATAGACATTATATTGAGTCTAATAAAGATCAGATTCAACAGTTGTTTGATAATGTTACAAAGAGAGCAAGTTTTAAAGGAACTGTCTTTAATGTAGAGACATTATATTCTTTAATAAATAAGTATGAAAGTTTTAACTTATATGGTTACTTCATGGGCAATAATTTACTCGCTTTTTCTTCTGAATTTTCACATGGAGACAAGCTTTATTCATATTTTGTAGGTATAGATTATAGTTATAATAAAGAATATTCTTTATATGAAAGGATCTTATGTGAAACTATTAGTAATGCTATAAAATTAAAAAAACACCAACTTGTCTTTGGGAGAACTGCAAATGAATTTAAAAGCAATTTAGGGGCTTTCCCAAAAAGGTCTTATGTGTATATATTAGTAACAAACAGATATTTAAGGTTTGTTCTAAATAGAATACTAGCTAAAATTAAACCTAGAAAGTGGATTCAAAGATTTCCTTTTAAGTCTCTTGATTAATAACTTAAGATTATATTATCTTTTCCAATTAATTTTGCCCATTGTTTAGCATTGGAATTACCTTTAATTGGTCCTAGATAGATCTGATAAATTTCTTCTGAAGAATTTGATCTTTCAGGAAGATAGAAATAATTTACAGAGAATTCAATAAAGTCTTTAGTAAATGTATTTTTTTCTTTAATTGCCTCTTCTTTTGTATTGTATTTTCCAAAGATTATAATGTTCTCATCCTTATCTAATGAGAAGTTATATTTTATTTTTTTATTAGAGTCTATTTTCTTTTCTGCAGGAACGTTAATCTTGGCTTCTACTTTAATTTTATCATTGTTTTTAGTAGTAACAAATGAAGAGTCTATCATGCTTCCCAAGTCTAAATTTTTAAGTACTAAGAATATTACTATAACAATACCTATCCTTAGTGCATATGTCTTTAATTTATTTGGTTTGTTGTTTTTTGGATATTGAGGCTCTACTGGGATATCTTCTTGAATATCCTCTGTATACTCTTCCCTAGGGTATATATCCTCTTGATTTATCTCAGCAAGTCTTCTATTAACAATTTCACGCCTTTCTTCGTTTCTTGTTTTGCTCATAATAAGTTTTTTGCTAATATATTATTTATTGATTTAATTCTCTAAACAGATTGTAAAAATTTCTTTTAAGTTATAACCTGCTTCTTTTAATTGCTTTGGGATAATACTTTCTTCCGATAAGCCAGGTATTGTATTTATCTCTATTATATATGGCGTGTTCTTTTTTATAATATAATCTATTCTACATAGTCCTCTTAGATTTAGTTCTTGATATATTTTTTTGGTGATTTGATGAATTAATTGAGTTTGGTTTTCTGCTATTCTTGCAGGAGTAATTTCTTGTGATTTGTTATTGTATTTAGCGTCATAATCGAAGAAATTATTTTCGCTAATAATCTCAGTAATTGGTAATAGTATTATTTCTTCTTTAATCTTTAAAATTCCACAACTAACTTCAGTTCCTTTAATATATTCTTCAATTATTACTTGATTATCATGTTGCAGTGCTGTTTCTATGGCATCTATTATCGAATTTTTATTATTAATTAGACTAATTCCATTGCTAGATCCTGCTTGATTTGGTTTTATGATTACTGGAAAATTAAATTTAGATGTTATATAATCAATTTTTAATTTTTCTTCTCTGGTATAAAGATAAGATTCGGCAATATCGTGTCCTAATTTCTTTAATTTTTGGTTACATCTGTATTTATTAAAAGTTAATGCAGATACTTCTGGGTTGCAACAAGTATAATTTATTTTTTGTCTTTCTAAAAGAATCTGAAGCTCACCATTTTCAGCAGGTGGTCCATGTAAAGACATAAATACATCTTTAAATTCAATTTTAGTATTATTAACTTCTAGAGTTAGATGTTCTTTCTCTATTATCTTATATGAGTCCTTTATTTTTATTTTCCAAATATTATCTCTTATTTCAATAATATAGGGCGTAAATTTTTCTTTATCTAGATTGTTGTATACTGTATTAGCACTCATAAGAGAGATATCGTATTCCTTAGAATCTCCCCCTGTTATGATTGCAATGTTTTTCATATTATTATAACAAATATATGTGTTTTTATTGTTTACAATAAAATTAATTTATAATAGTTATATTATAATTATCTTTGTTTAATATTCAAATTTTATATCATTGGAAGAAAAAGATAGCCCTAATAGAATTTTGTTGTATTTAAAAGACAAGGATACTCTCAAACATGTCTTTTTAGCTTTAGTTACGCTTCCTCTTTTGTTTTTCTTATATCTTAAATTCCTAGATATATACACTTTACATGATAAGTATGTTTTAGTTCCTGATTATTCTAATTATCATTTATCTGAACTGGATTCAATATCTGAAGAAAATAATCTTAGGTATGTTATTATTGATTCAATTTCTGACTTAGAGCAGCCAAAAGGTATAGTTATTAATCAAATACCTAAACCAAACTCGAAAGTTAAGAAAAAGCGTAGAATTTATTTAACAGTTACAGAAACAAATACAAGGATTGTAAAGTTTCCTGATGTATACGATCTGACTTTAAGACAGGCTCTTCGGAAGATAGAAATTGTTGGTTTGTCAGTTGGTAAGCTTGAATATAAATCAGATATAGCCACTAATAAGATATTAGATTTTAATGTAAATGGGATTAGTATCTTCGCTGGTCAAGAAATTCTTAAGGGAACTATTGTTAATTTAGTTGTGGGAAGGGGGCTTAGTGAAAAGTATGTTTTTGTTCCTGACCTGATTGGACTTAGTAGGGTTGAAGCTCATATTGTCTTAAAATCTTCTTCATTAAATATTGGAACTGAATTGTATGATGATGATTGTTCAGATACTCTAAGCGCTATTATATATAAACAAATACCCCCATTTGAGAATCAGAATGAGTTAAAATTAGGATCTACAATAGATATTTATTTTCAAGATCCAGAAAAAGTAAATAAGTAATGAGATATTTTTTATTTTTTATTTTTTTTAGCTCTTCCTTATTTGCTCAAGAGATATTATCTCCGTTATTGTCTAATCCAAGAGTAAATAACTACCAGATATCAAAAAATAAGAATTCATTAACGCTTCCATTCTTTGATGATTTTTCATCAAATGAGCTTAATGCAAATAAATGGATTGGAAATAGTGTATTAGTGAATTGTAATTATCCAGTAAATCCACCAACGTTGGGAGTTGTTACTTTTGATGGGCTTGATTCAAATGGTTTTGCTTATGATATTAATATGACTAATAATAATGGATTAGCTGATGTATTGTTATCTCAGGAAATTGATTTAAGTGCTGTTGATACTGCTTTTTTTCTTTTTTATCATCAGCCACAAGGATTTGGAGACAACCCTCAAGGACAAGACTCTTTAAGTTTAGAGTTCTTATCTGATTCTCTCGGAGTAAAATTATGGAAAAAAGTTTGGTCAGTACCTGGGAATAGTCTTCATGAATTTCATAAGAATGTAATAATGATTTATGACCAAGAATTTTTATATAATTCTTTTCAATTTAGATTTAGCAATATTGCTACTTTATCTGGTAATTTTGATCATTGGCATATAGATTATATTAAATTAGACAGTTATTTTCTACCTGTCGATACGTCTACTTTAAATGATGTTGCCTTTGTTTATGAGGCTCCTTCTTTTTTAAAGAGATATAATGAAATGCCTTGGTTGCACTTTCAAGATAATATTACTGATGAAATAAATGATACTTTAAATATCCTTCTAAGAAATAATCAAGCTAGTATTAATGTTGATTATCAATATAATGTGTATGAAAATAATATTGTAATTGATCATTATCCAAGTTTAGGTATTAGTAGGAATATTACTATTTATGATTATGATTCTATCGGAAATTTTGTTTTTGAGAATCCTCCTATAGCTATAAATAATAACGTTTTTCTTTCTAATTTTAATGATAGTGCTGAATTTATGGTTGAACATATTATAGGAACGGGTTCTAATGATTATAAATGGAATGATACTTTGATACATTTTCAGAAATTTAATTCTCATTTTGCTTATGATGATGGCTCTGTAGAATCAGCATATGGGATAAATGTAAATGGTGCTATGGGGGCTTATCAATTTAAACTAAATCGTCCTGATACTTTAAGAGCTGTACAGGTTTATTTTCCGCAGATGCTTGATACAGTTAATGCAATTAGTTTTTTACTCACTGTGTGGGATGATAATAATGGTGTTCCAGGATCTATAATTCATCAACAATTAGAATATCCAAAGCATACTCCTACAAATAATTTTCATTTCTATTATTTAGATTCTTTATTTCAATTAACTGGTGTTTTCTATGTTGGTTGGCAACAAATTTCAGCTGATATGTTAAATATTGGTTTAGATAGGAATAGTACTGCAAATGACTATATGTTTTATAATGTTGGGGGTGGTTGGAATAACTCGCAATATAATGGAGCATGGATGATTCGGCCTATTGTAAGTATGAATAATGTTTTTCTTAGTAATAATGATATTATTCAGGATGTGTCTATATATCCTAATCCTGCATCAAATTATTTAAATATTATAACTAACACATTTGAGAATCAGATATTTTTATATGATATTTCTGGCAATTTAATCTTTTATAAATTATTTAATAAATATGAGTTACAATTAAATATTGGTGGTTTTTCAGAGGGGTTATATATTCTAAAAATTCAAAATAGTTTAGGCGTTACTAATAGAAAGCTAATAATTAGATAAATGAGTCTTGAAGATAATTCTGAATTATTTGAACACTATGATTTTACTGCCAGTAGTGGACAAGCTCCTTTAAGGGTAGATAAGTTTTTGATGAATTTTATTGATAATGCTACTAGAAGTAAAATCCAAAAGGCAGCTTTGAATGGAAATATTTTGGTTAATAGTCATCCTGTTAAATCTAGTTATAAGGTTAAAGCTGGAGATAGAGTAAGTATAGTATACTCGTATCCTAAACAGACTAATGAGCTGATACCACAGGATATACAAATTCACATTCATTATGAGGATGAAGATATTTTAATAGTTAATAAAGAAGCAGGAATGGTAGTGCATCCAGGATTTGGTAATTATGATGGTACTCTAGTTAATGCATTAGCTTATCATTTTGAAAATCTTCCAAATAAAAGTGATGAAAATAGACCAGGTTTAGTACATAGGCTTGACAAGAATACATCGGGTATCTTAGTTATTGCAAAAAATGAGGAAAGTATGACTATTATATCAAAGAAGTTTGAGCAGAGAGACTTAAATAGACTTTATGTCGCCTTAGTTTGGGGAGATGTTAAGGAGGATACAGGTGTTATTACTGGTAATATAGGTCGGAGCCTTAAGAATCGTAAAATAATGTCTGTTTTTCCTGATGGTGAATATGGTAAATCTGCTATTACAAAATATAAAGTGATTGAAAGATTTGGCTATGTTACTTTAATCGAATGTAAATTAGAAACAGGAAGAACACATCAAATTAGAGCACACCTTAAATATTTAGGTCATCCATTATTTAATGATGGAGAATATGGTGGTGATGCGATATTGAAAGGAACAACATTTACAAAATACAAGCAATTTGTTCAGAATTGTTTTAAGACCTGCGTAAGACAGGCATTACATGCAAAGTCTTTAGAGTTTAATCATCCTAAAACTAATAAGTTAATGTCATTTGATTCTGAATTACCTGAGGATATGTCTAATCTGGTTAATAAATGGAGGAATTATTCAGTCAATCAGAAGATATAGTTTAATATACTTTTAATTCATTATATATACTATCTCTTTCAATAGGTTTTCTTTTTACCTTCTTTATTAGATTAGTTATTTCTTCTGTTGACATAGTTGGATTTTGATCTTCAACACCAGCCATTGAATATATTTTAGTGCTGTCATCAATAGTTCCATCAATATCATCAACTCCGAATGATAATAGATTTTGGGTTGTCTCTTTACCAATCATTGGCCAATAAGCTTTTATATGTTTTATATTGTCAAAGTATAATCTTGCAATAGAATACATCCTAATATCATCAATAATACTTACCTCCTTAAGATGAGACATCTGATTGTTACCATTTCTATATTTTAATGGAATAAAAGCATTAAATCCACTTGTAGTGTCTTGTAGATCTCTTATTCTACTCATATGATCTATAATATGAGATGGTTTTTCAATATGGCCATATAAAATAGTTGCGTTTGATTGCATCCCCATTTCATGGGCTGTTTTGTGTATTTCAAGCCATTGTTCTGAGGTACATTTATCTTTACATATAATATTTCTAATTTCATTGCTAAAAATTTCAGCACCTCCTCCAGGTAATGAATTTTGCCCAGCTTCTTTTAACATTTTTAAGCCTTCTTTATAACTTACTTTTGCTTTTCTACACATGTATTCAAGCTCAACAGCAGTAAAAGCTTTTATATGTATGTTAGGGCGAATTCTTTTAATTTTTTTAATTAATTCTATAAAATAATTTAAGCCCATCTTAGGGTGGACTCCACCAACAATATGGACTTCAGTTATTTCATCTTCCTTATACTCTTTAACCATTTCTACCATCTCATCAATAGAATGTTCCCATCCTTGAGATTTTTCTTTTAATAATCTGGAGTATGAACAGAACTTACAGTCAAAAACACAGATGTTTGTTGGTTCAATATGTATGTTTTTGTTAAAGAATGTGTTGTTGCTATTTAATCGTTCTCTTTTTGCATTGGCTAATAAAAAAAGAAGAGAATTAGGCGCTTTTTCTAGTATTAGTAGTGTTTCTTGATCTGTTATTCTTTTTTCTTCTATGATTTTATTGACTATATCTTTAATTGATAATTCTATTTTTGATATGTCAATATTTACATTTAACATTATTTGTTAATTATGATTCTTTTAGTAGTGTTATTATTTCCATAATTAATATTAATTAAATAAATGCCATTTGTTAAGAATGTAATATCAAGAGTCTCATTGTCTAGAAGGTCTATTTCCTTATAAATAGTTTGTCCAATTATATCTTTAATAATGATGTTATATTTAGGGTTATTGGTCTGAATAGTTATTTTTCCATTACTAGGATTTGGGTATACCTTAAAGTTATTATTAAAGTTTAGGTTATTATTTGATACTATTCCTGTGCAATTTATGGTGACATTAGAATTTTTTAAGCTTGATCTATATCCATTTAGGGTTGCCATCATTTCATTAACTTGATCAGTAGTAAACATCCATGTATGATTAGAGTAGGCCATAAAATTTTCATCCATATCTAGATAGTCTGTATTAAATCCAAATAAAAGATCATTACATGTATTATTGTTGGTGTTTGCATTAACATTTCCATAATATACATCATCAGTAGCAGGTGTGTCATATACATTTGAATCATCATTATCACAGCATCCACCACTTTGTGATTCGCAAAATGTATGTCTTAAGCCAAGAAAATGACCTATTTCATGTGTTGGGGTTCTGCCATCGCTACTTGGAGATGCATTACCAGTAGTTCCAAAATGTTGAAAATCTACTACTAATCCATCCTTCCAGGCATTCCAAGATTGTAATCCAGGAAGATAAGCATAACCTAAAATAGTTGTATTTCCAGAGCTTGCAATATCACATACCCAGATATTTAGGTATTTCCCTGGTGGCCATCCATCTTTTCCTCCTGTTACATCTCTTTTCATGTCATTTGATTCAGTATCATAGTTGAAACTATTCTTTGTAGAGAGTGTTCTAGTTACTCCTGTAGTTGAGTTTCCATCAGGATCTGTAGTTGCTAAACAGAATTTGATGTCTGGATTTCCAGCAAAACTTACAAACGTGTTTCTAGGAGGATTTGGGAATTCACTATTTGTTTTGCTATAGTCTTCATTGAGAATACGTATTTGATCTTCAATTTGATTATTTGGGATGTTAGTTCCAATACCTAAATTTGAGTGTGTTTGTCTGTAAATAACATGAACTACAACAGGAATAGTTATTACTAATTTTTCATTATTACTATTTTCTGAAAGCCATATTTTATTTTGTTGAATAACAGTATTTATTTTATCTTGATAGCTAGGGTTCTGGTTAAGTTCATTATTAATTAGTTCCGTGGTGTAACATTTTTTAATTTCCTGACTATATGTCTGGATATTAGCTAATATTAGGAAGATAAATAGTACTGTCTTTTTCATGTGTAATTATTTAAAATCAGATGCAAATATATATATGTATTAGGTTTTTTTTTATTGATTATAGTAACTAATAAATTTTAGTTTTCAACGGTTATTGTTGTTAATAAAATCATAATCACTTAAAGCTTTTAGAAAATTAATTAAATCTTGTTTTTCTGTGTTTGTTAGTTGTAATCCAACACCAATTTTTTTCATTAATGGATCTACAGTAGGAGAGTAGTTTCCTCCAGAATCATAATGCTCTATCACCTCTTCCAATGTGCTAAATCTACCATCGTGCATATATGGAGCAGTAAATTCTATGTTTCTTAGTGTTGGGGTTTTAAATTTAGCAATATCTTCTGGATCATTAGTTACATTTGCTAAGCCAAGATCAGCTCCTAAATATAAAGTTTGAATGCTGTCTAGTCCATTATTATGAAAGATATTATCCATAAACATTTCTGTGCCATGACAATGAAAGCAATCTCCTTTTTCTGAATTAAATATTGCAAACCCATTTAATTCAGAAGAATTTAGTTGTAGTTCTTGTCTTATCCATTTGTCATATCTAGAGTTTACTGAAATTAATGTTCTTTCAAATTGTGCTATTGCTTTAACAACATGTATGGAGTCTATATAGTCTGTGTTAAAAGCGTTTTTGAAAAGTAATAGATAACTACTATCATTATTTAATTTGTTTTCGACATTAATCCATGTGTCATGCATTTCAATAGGGTTTGTTACAGGCTCAAATGCTTGTTCTTCAAGAGTGCTGCTGCTGCCATCCCAGTTAAATGAAGTGTTCCATCCAGGATTAATTATTGCACTTGCATTTCTTGAGCCTTCAACATTGTCAATTCCAATACTGAATTTTTTATTGTCTGCAAAAGAATTGTTTTTCATATGACATCCAGAACATGAGAGGCTATTATCAGCACTTAATATTGGATCATTAAATAGTTTTTTACCTAGTGCTATACCCTCTACTGTTAGTTGATTTTCAGATGGAATTATCATATCAGGAAATCCATATGGGGTTGTTATTTGATATGGGGTTGGTTGATATTCATATACACAACTTCCATCATCGTAATTTGCTTCATACGACCAATTTGAGGCGTTTGTATCAGTACACCCTGTAATAATTGGTAAATCTTTCTTACATGAGAAAAGGAGCATACAGATTAATACTTTAATAGCTCCTTTGTACATTATCTGTTAATCTAAGATTCCTTGAATAGAGAATACATCCGTCATACCATTTTGCCTTAGCTGCATTTGTTTTGACATATTCATCATAATAGCTCCATCAAGATTAACAGTATTAGGGTTTGAATACCAATTGTTAATATTCATTTCTATTGAATATTCTAAATTTCCTGTGCTATTGTCAATATTGATATTAAACATATTAAAACTTACCGGGAATGAATAATCCATTCGAGACATTCCTATCATCGTTGTTGGACCAGTGTGGGTATTATAGAAAGTAGAATCATTATTATAGGCTCCTTCTAATTTCATATAATGACAACCACCACCCATTGTTGGAGGCCACACCATAGTTTGATAAAAAGGATAATTTACAAGTAGACTGTCAAAATTTGAATCAGCATCTATACCAAATATAAATGAAAGTGTATAAGATCCGTTTTCAATCATATCACTTTCTATAGACATAGTTGATGGGTCATTAATATCTACATAATGGAAATCTTTTAAAAGAATTTCTGTCTCGTTTCCAAGTAATTTGATGTCAGATAAGATGTATTTTAATGTTTTTACATTATAATTTTCTCCTGCTTCATTTGTGTGATCAAGAGAATTACTTGATACTGTTTGATTATCCACCTCATGAGAGAAGTTAATTAGTATTGTAGTGTCTAAATCGTCATTTTCTCCGCATGAAGAGATTATAATAGTTGCTAGTAGTAGGTATATAATATTTTTTTTCATGGAATTATTTTCTTTTAATCTTTTTTTTACTTCTTACAAATTTAAGAAAATCTAACCATAATTGAGATTGGGATTATAATATCTTTTGTAAAATTTCTTATATAATTTATTATCAAACAATCTATTTTAATCATTTTTGTTAAATGCTAAAAGAATTGAAATATTTAGATGTAGTTGTTCCCTTATCAGTAAAAGGAGTGTTTCAATATTCAATTCAAAAGAATGTAGATATAGTAGTTGGTCAGCGTGTCATTGTACAATTTGGTTTAAAAAAGTTGTATACAGCCATTGTAGTAAATATTTCTGACAAGAAAAATCAGGATTTTAAAATAAAAGAAATTCAATCAATAGTTGATGAGCAGCCCATTATTAGTCAGTTAGGTGTTGATTTATGGAAATGGATCTCTGATTACTACATGTGTACTTTAGGTGAGGTGATGAATACTGCTTTGCCTACATCTTTAAAATTAGCAAGTGAGTCTAAATTAATCATTAATAATAATTTTGATAAGAATATATCTACACTCAATGATCAAGAAGAAGAAGTAATTCAAGCTATTCAAGGGTTAAATGTTATAACAATAAGAGACCTTAATAGAAGATTGTCTTCTAATTTTTCTTTTTCTATTATTAATGCTCTTATTAAAAAAGGGGTGCTTTTAGTATATGAGCAGATCAATGAAAAATATAAGAAGAGAGTGCTTTGCACTGTTCTTATTGATGAGCAAGTAGATACCAATTCCTTTAAGCTAACAAAAAAACAAGATGATCTATTTAGGTTACTATTAAAGATTGATCAAAAGAATGGAAGTTTAGTTTTAAGTGATTTAATGAAGCAAACATCTTTTTCTAGATCTGTTTTTAATACTTTGCAGAAAAAATCAGCTATTCAAATTATAGAGAAAGAATATAGTAGGTTTAAACAAGTTGATAAGAAACTCTTACCAATTAATAAGCTTTCTAAGGCCCAAGAATTGTCATTTGTTCAGGTTAATAACATATTTGCTAAAAAAGATATTTGTCTTTTGCATGGTGTTACTTCTAGTGGAAAGACGGAGATATATATAAAATTAATAGAGCAAGAAATAAAAAAAGGAAAGCAGGTTTTATATCTTTTGCCTGAAATTGCATTAACAATCCAGATTATTAAGAGATTAAAAAATCATTTTGGAAATCTTGTTGGAGTTTCACATTCAAATTTGAATAATTCTGAAAGGGTAGAGGTTTGGAAATCAGTTCAAGCTGGCGCTAAAAATAAGTTTTCAATTATTCTTGGGGCTAGATCTTCAGTTTTTCTACCATTTAATAATTTAGGTCTTATAGTCATTGATGAGGAACATGATTCTTCTTATAAACAGCAACAGCCAGCACCAAGATATCATGCTAGAGATTCTGCAATTTACCTTGCCTCTTTACATAATGCCAAGGTGTTACTTGGTTCAGCAACTCCTTCTATTGAGACTTATTATAATGCAAAAAATAAAAAATATGGTTTTGTTGAGCTACTTACTAGGTTTTCTGATATTAAATTACCTAAAATTAATGCTATAGATGTAAAGAAAGGCTATCTTAAAAAGGATATGGATGGTTTCTTTTCTAATCGATTGATAGATGAGATTAAATCTCATCTAGATAATAATAAGCAAATCATTCTTTTTCAAAATAGAAGAGGGTATTCTAAGGTTTTAAGTTGTGATGCATGTGGAGATGCAATCTCATGTAAGTTTTGTTCTGTAAGCTTAACATATCACAAGTTAAATAACAATTTAAGATGTCATTATTGTGGTTACATTGAGTCAATTCCAGATTCCTGTAACACTTGTAATAATACCTCATTAAGCAGGAAAGGTTTTGGAACTGAGCAAATTACAGAAGCATTGAGAGAGATTTTTCCTGGGAAGGTAGTTAAAAGAATGGATTTTGACACAACAAGGAAGAAAAATGCATATCAAGAAATTATTTTTGAATTTCAACAATCTAAGATTGATATCTTAGTTGGAACTCAGATGATTGCAAAGGGTTTTGATTTTGACAATGTTTCTTTAGTGGGCATCCTTGATTCAGATAGTATGTTGAATTTCCCAGATTTTAGATCTCATGAGCGTGCCTTCCAGTTAATGTCTCAAGTTTCAGGAAGAGCAGGAAGGAAAGGAAGTCAAGGCGTGGTTTTTCTACAGACTTTTAATCCTGATCATGAGATTATCAAACACGTAAAATCCCATAGTTTTTCTAATTTTTATAAATTACAAATACAAGAAAGGAAGATGTTTAATTATCCTCCATTTAGTAGATTGTTACTAATAAGATTTAAACATACTGATCATTTGATTCTTGATAATGTAGCTGGAAAATTTGCTAAAATGATGCGGGAAAGCTTTAATAATCGTGTTTTAGGTCCAGAATATCCAGTTATTTCAAAAGTTAGAAATTATTATGTAAAGAATATTTTATTAAAAGTTGAAGTTACAAGATCTTTCTTAAAAGCAAAAAAAATAGTTTTATATATACTGGATCATATGAAAGAAAATAAAATGCTTGATAGGTGTATAGCGCAAATAGATATTGATCCTAACTAATACTGTTCCATATTGTTTCATTTGGAGTAGGGGCAATTATCGTAATTTCTTCTTTAGATACAGGATGTTCAAAGATAATTTTTCTTGCATGAAGATTTATACTTGCATCATTATTGCTTCTTTTTGCTCCATATTTAAGATCTCCTTTGATTGGAGACCCCATATTGGATAATTGAACTCTTATCTGATGATGTCTACCTGTTTCTGGATAGATTTCGTAATGATAATAGTTGTTAAGTTTATTTAGTAGTTTATAGCTTAATTTTGCTAGTTTCCCTTCTTTGTTTTTTGTTACAAATGATTTGTTTTTCTTTTGATCTTTAGTTAGGTAATCAACTAAAGAGCCGGATGTCTTTGAGAGATTATTTTTTGCTATTGCCCAATATGTTTTTGATATTTTATTATCTCTAAATTTCTCATTCATTCTAGAGAGAGCTTTACTTGTTTTAGCAAAGATTATAATTCCTGAAGTTGGTCTGTCAATTCTGTGTATTGTTCCTAAAAATACATTTCCAGGTTTATTGTATTTTTTCTTTAAGAATTTCTTTACTTTTTCAGATAGAGGTTCATCTCCTGTTTTATCACCTTGAATAATATCTCCTGATTGCTTATTGATTGCTATTAGGTGATTATCTTCAAAAAGGACTTGAAGCCTAATATTGCTCATCTTTATTAGGGAAATCAGAGTTTTTGACATCTGATATATATTTTTTTACTCCAGTAGTGATTTCATCATAGAGGTTTAGATATCTTCTTAGAAATCTTGGATTAAAATCATGATTCATCCCTAGCATATCATGAAGTACTAATACTTGGCCATCTACTTGACTTCCTGCACCTATACCAATTACAGGAATAGATAGGTTTTTGGTTATTTCTTGTGCTAATTTAGCAGGGATTTTTTCTAGAACTATTCCGAAACAGCCTGCTTCTTCTAATAATTTTGCATCTGAAATTAATTTTTGTGCTTCTTCTTCCTCTTTTGCCCTTACAGTATAGGTTCCAAATTTATATATTGATTGAGGTGTAAGCCCAAGATGACCCATTACAGGTATCCCTGCACTAATTATTTTTTTGACAGACTCAATAATTTCACTACCACCTTCGAGTTTGATTGAATGCCCACCAGTTTCTTTCATAATTCGGATTGCTGAGTTTAATGCTTTTATTGGATTTCCTTGGTATGTACCAAAAGGCATATCTACAACAACTAAGGCTCTGTTTACTGCTCGAACTACTGAGCTAGCATGGTATATCATCTGTTCTAAGGTGATAGGTAGTGTTGTTTCATGTCCTGCCATAACATTTGATGCAGAGTCTCCAACAAGTATTATATCTATTCCAGCCTCGTCAATTATCTTTGCTAAGGTGTAGTCATATGCTGTTAGCATAGATATCTTATCTCCATTTTTTTTAATCTCTTGGAGTGAGTTTGTGGTTACTTTCTTATAATTTCTTTTAGATTCAGACATGGCTATTTATTACTTTGTTTAGTTATAAGGATGTTTTTATAACCTTTCTTTCTTAATTCTTGTAGAGCTTCAGAGGCATCATTTAATTCATCAAAACTACCATAGAAGTATTTGTATGTTTGATTTTTAATTATAATGTTTATATTTTCTAAATCATTGAATCTATTGTTGTTGTTCATAAACACTCCCATTTGAATTGTATATATTGAGTCTATATTAATAATTTGTTTAATAATTTCTTTGTTTGTTGTTTCTTTCACCCTAGTTATTTTAATTTTTGAAGGGTTAACACCATTTAATTTAAAGTCTTTATAGACAAATATCTCTTTGAGATAGTTATTTACTTCTTTTTGTTCAGTTATTTCACTATTTAATTGATTAATTAGTGAAGAAAACTTAGAGTTTTCTAATTTAATATTATTGTGATCAGTTTTTAATTTAGTTAATTCTTTAATATTAGTTTCATTTTTTAATTTTTCTTTTTTAATCTCTCTTTTTAGCTCAATTATTTTTTCTGATTCTTTTTCAGTTTGTTTGATTGTTTTCTTGTAGTTGTTTGTTGTTTTTGTTATTTCTAGATTTTTATTTCTTAGCGTTTCTTCTAATGATGATATCTTTTTGAGATTTTTAGAATTTATTTCTTTTTCTAGCTGATCATTATGTTTTGACTCAGCCAATCTAGTGTTTAGTGATAAGATCTCTTGATCTTTCTCTTTTATCTGCTTATTTAGCTCATCAATTTGTTGATATGAGATGTTGTTTTTATCTAAATCTTCTTTTAAACTTAAAATTATTTTCTTTTGTTCCTCTTCTTTTGTTTTTAATTGATTTTGTGCTGCTTCAAGCTTTGTTTTTAAATCATTGACAGTGTTGTTATCAATTTTTGAATTTTCTGACTTTATATTTTTAATTATCTCTTCTTGTTCTGCTATTTTAGATTCTTTTAAATTTTCTTGAGTTATTTCAATTTTAGGGTCTCTTTCTTTGTCGCTATTTAGATTAAAGTATTTGATTCTGGCCTTTGTGTCGGGTCCAATTAAAACTCCTGAATATCCTTTTTGGGTTAGATCTGATTTGAATTCACAAATAAAATGATTGTTAATTTTAATGATAATTTTATCCTTTCTATCTATGATTTCTAAGGTGTTATATTCATCTTCTTTATTTATGGCTTTATTTCTTACCCACCCATGCTTCTTTTTGTTGCCTGTAAAGTAGATGTAATTACTATTGTTTAATTGTTTAATTCGATATCTTCCTTCTTTATTTATTTCTACAACTAATGCCTGAGAAAAGTTGTTGTTTGCTCTAGATATAATTCCTATGCTTGAATTGTTATTTTTTGAAGGGCCTAATCTTAAGGATGTTTTTAAATATGAGTTTTCTGTTAAGCTTTCATCAAGGATTATTGCATATTCACTATTATTATTTTCTCTAATAATTAGATACTCATTTTCATCTATAATAAAATAGTTTTCATTTTCTCTGACAATAGGAAAGTCATGTTCTTTACTAGAGAAATCTTCATTTATGACCTTATATTTAAATTTATTTTCTACTGTATTTTGTCCTAATAGATTATTAGTTGTTAGTAATAGAAGGATTAATAAAAAATGAAGTATTTTTCTCATTATCATATTTTTTAGCAAATTTACAAATATTGGACACACTATATAATATAAATCAATAAGTTTGCAGTCATGAAATTTTATTATTTAATATTTCTCTTTCTGATTATTTTTTCTTCTTGCGAGACGGATTTTGATGTTAATGCTAATTGGGAAGAAGTAACTGTTGTATATGGTCTTCTGGATCCTAATAATGAAGATCAATACATTAAAATTAATAAAGCATTTTTAGGAGTAGGTGATGCTGTTCAGATGGCTTCAATTGCTGATTCTACTAATTATAATCCATCTGATCTAAGTGTTAAATTATATAGAATGCAGGAGGGTTCATTTAATCAATATGTAGCTGTTGATTCGGTATTTCTTAATGATACTATAATAGATAAAGATGATGGTCTTTTCTCTACCGAAGACAATATTATTTATACTTTTAACAAATCAGCCTCTTTTTATAATGCAAATTCATTATATGCTCTTGAAATATTAAATCTAGTTACTGGTCATAAAGTCACCTCTGAGACAGAGATTATTAATAGTTTTAGTTTTGAATCATTAAATTCTAGTTTTGAATGGGGTTTTTATAATGGTGATCTTCCGGATAGTTCGAAGTTTAGAACTAAGAATATTGAATGGACTTATACAAATAATGGAGCAATCTATCAGCTTGATGTTATAGTTAATTATCTTGAAGGTAATGAAACAAAAAAATTAATATGGAGTCAGCCTCTAGTTGAGTATTCTAGTGGTAATATGAATCTAAAGCTTAGAGGTGATCAGTTTTTTAACTTCTTAACCAATAATTTATCTAATAACACCCCAAGAAGCTTCTTACATCTTGACCTGTTAATGACAGTAGGTACTGATGATTTAAAAACATATATTAATGTTAATAAGCCGTTTTCTGGAATTGTTCAGGAAAGACCTGTTTTTTCAAATATAAATAATGGTATTGGCTTATTTTCTTCTAGATATACTTATGATGGTATTGATAGTATTCAGCTAACAAATAATACTATTAATTATATGATTAATGATCTAGATCTAGGTTTTGAGTAAATCAAATAGATGACAGTTTGTCATTTTTTCTCTTTTTTTGTCAGTATAATTTTCTAAAATCTATAATGGAATACTATTTGCAATATAATATAGCGAAAGAAATTATAATAATTTAAATTAAAAAAAATGAGTAAAATTATTGGTATAGACTTAGGGACAACAAACTCTTGTGTTTCTGTTATGGAAGGTAATGAACCTGTTGTAATCCCAAATGCTGAAGGAGCTAGAACGACTCCTTCTATAGTTGCCTTTATTGAAGGAGGTGAAAGAAAAGTAGGAGATAGTGCGAAAAGACAGGCTATTACAAATCCTGAAAAAACGATCTCTTCTATTAAAAGATTTATGGGGGAGAGTTTCTCTTCTATGAGTAAAGAAATTAAAAACGTTTCATATAAAGTAGTAAAAGGAGATAATAATACTGCAAGAGTTAAAATTGATGATAGACTTTATACTCCACAAGAGATTTCTGCTATGGTTTTACAGAAAATGAAGAAAACTGCAGAAGATTATCTTGGACAAACAGTGTCTGAGGCTGTTGTTACTGTTCCTGCATATTTTAATGACGCACAAAGACAAGCTACGAAAGAGGCGGGAGAGATTGCAGGTTTAACAGTAAAGAGAATTATTAATGAACCAACAGCTGCTGCATTAGCTTATGGCCTTGACAAATCAGATAAGGAAAGAACTATTGCTGTTTTTGATTTAGGTGGTGGTACTTTCGATATTTCTATTCTTGAGCTTGGAGATGGTGTCTTTGAAGTTAAATCAACTAATGGAGATACACATCTAGGAGGTGATGATTTTGATCAGGTAATAATTGATTGGTTGGCTGAAGAGTTCAAGAAAGATGAGAAGATGGATCTTAGAGATGATCCTATGGCCTTACAACGTTTAAAAGAGGCTGCTGAAAAGGCAAAAGTTGAACTTTCTAGTTCTACGCAGACGGAAATCAATTTACCATATGTTACCGCTACTGCTTCTGGCCCTAAACATCTTGTAAGGACTCTAACAAGAGCACAATTTGAGCAATTAGCTGATAAATTAATACAGAACACTATCAAGCCTTGTCAGAGTGCTTTAAAAGACGCAGGAATGACTGCTTCTGATATAGATGAAGTTATTTTAGTAGGTGGTTCAACAAGAATTCCTGCTATTCAGGCTGTAGTTGAGAAACATTTTAAGAAGGCTCCATCAAAAGGAGTTAATCCTGATGAGGTTGTTGCAGTTGGTGCTGCTATTCAAGGGGGTGTTCTTTCTGGTGATGTTAAAGATGTTTTATTATTAGATGTGACTCCATTGTCTTTAGGGATTGAAACAATGGGTGGTGTAATGACTAGATTAATAGAATCTAATACTACTATCCCAACAAAGAAATCTGAGGTCTTTTCAACTGCTGCAGATAATCAGCCAGCAGTTGATATCCATGTTCTTCAAGGAGAAAGACCAATGGCTGCTGATAATAAATCTATTGGAAGGTTCCAATTAGCAGATATTCCGCCAGCTCCAAGAGGAGTGCCTCAAATTGAGGTTACTTTTGATATTGATGCTAATGGAATATTAAATGTATCAGCAAAAGATAAAGCAACTGGTAAAGAACAGAACATTAAGATTGAAGCTTCGTCAGGTTTATCTGAGGCTGAGATTGATAAGATGAAAAAAGAAGCTGAAGCAAATGCTGATGCTGATAAAAATGCTAAGGAAACTGTAGATAAGATTAATGGTGCTGATGCAATGATTTTTCAAACAGAAAAACAGCTAAAAGAATTTGGAGATAAATTATCAGATGATAAAAAGGCTCCAATTGAGGAAGCTTTAACTGAATTGAAATCTGCGCATTCAAGCAAGGATCTTAATGCTATTGATTCAGCAATGGAGAAAATTAATGCTGCATGGAAGGTAGCTTCTGAGGAAATGTATAAAGCAACAGAGGAAGCTAAGGCAGGAGGTGATAATACTGGTGAAGCTCAAGCTGAATCAAATGCAGATGATGTTACTGATGTTGACTTTGAAGAAGTTGATGATGAGAAGAAGTAATTGTTAATTAGTTGAAAATTAAGAAGAGCTCTAATATTAGAGCTCTTTTTTTATGTTTTTTAATAAGATTTCTTCCATTATTTCATAGCCTTTACTATTAGGGTGTACTAAGTCCCATATAGATGTGTATTTGGGAGCTTTTAGTCCTCCTCCCCAGTCAACCATACTAGAGTAGTAATCAATGTAATTGACATCTCTTTTTATACAATATTCTTTTAATAATTTGTTTAAAGAAATTACTTTATAGGTTGGATTAATAGATTTGTTCCACATGATTTTTTTTGCTGGAAGAACGGAACAGATAAATACATTAATATTATTGTTAAGTGCTAATTCTGACATCTTAATAATATTATTTACTATTTCTTCTATTGAGATTGGTCCAGTATTTTGGGCTATATCATTTATTCCAGCTAAAATAATAACAGTATTTGCATTTTCTTGAATAACATCTTTTTCAAATCTTTCTAGCATTTGAGGAGTAGTTTGTCCGCTTATACCTTTATTAATAAAGTATTTGTTTGTTTTAAAAAAATCAGAATATTGAACCCACATTTCTGTTATAGAATTCCCCATGAAGACTGTTTTTTCATTGTTCTTTTCTTGGTTCTGTGATTTTAAGTAGAAAGGATTTGATAAGAGAAAAAGAATACAAATTATGTTTTTATAGAGAATAATTTTCTGCATTAGTAATGTTTGTATTTTTCAAAAGATCTTATTAGAAATATTACAACTAATATTTCAATAATTAACAGTAAATAATGGATATAAAAGACTTGAGTTTGATTGTCAATGATTTGGAATTGATATTCAATTATTTTATAAAACAGATATGATGTTCCTAATCCAATTAGATAGCCAAATTGTTTAGAGACATCTACTAGTGTAAGAATACGATCCTTTTTTAATAAAAGTGTTTCTCCTCTAACGAGGTAAGATCCAAACATAAATGTTATCTGATATCCAATATAAACTAATAATGCTAGTTGATAATTAAATGAGAAAAGCAAGAATGCAATTACAACACTAAGTATTACTAATTCTACAAATAATGAGATTTTATAGAAGTAATTTATATTAAGTATTCTAGAATATAGTGTTGCTATAATTAGCATCGCAATAGCTAATACTATCCCTCCAATTGAATATACTGAAGGTTCTAAAGGGGTATATATAGTAAAAATACTCCCAATAGATGTTCCTAAAAATAAAGAATTAAAAAATTTATATTTAATAAAGTTTCTATTATTTATTCTTAATTTTCTAGAAATCATGGGTTTTAATAATATGTCAATCTACGAACTTTTGAGATTTGTTTTGCTAGTCTAATTACTTGTTTTGTATATCCAAATTCATTATCATACCAAACGTACAACACGATATCATTACCATCTTCTGTAACAATAGTAGCTTTACTGTCAAAGACAGAACAGCATGGGTTTCCTACAATATCTGTAGATACTAGATCGGGATCTATTTGATAATTTATTTGGTTTACCAGTAATCCATTTAAAGCAGATTCTCTTATAAGATTATTTAATTCTGTCCGTTTAGTCTTCTTTTTAATATTTAACCTCATAATAGCTAAAGATACATTTGGAGTGGGCACTCTTACGGCATTAGCAGTTAATTTTCCTTTTAGTGATGGAATAACTTTTGTAACAGCCTCTCCTGCACCTGTTGTTGTTATAACCATGTTAATAGCTGCTGATCTTCCTCTTCTTGGTTTTTTATGCATGTTGTCAAGCAGATTCTGGTCATTTGTATATGAATGAACAGTTTCTAAATGTCCTTTGTTTATTCCATATTCATCTTCAATAATTTTTAGGATAGGAGCAATACAGTTTGTAGTACAGGAAGCTGCTGAGAAGATGTTTGTTTTTTCTATATCTAAGTCTTTATTGTTAATACCATAAACTATATTTGGAATTTCTGTCCCTGGAGCAGTTAGTAGTACTTTGTTTATTCCTTTTGCTTTTAAATGACACGATAGAGCTGCTTTAGATTTATAGGCCCCAGTATTATCAATTAATAAGGCATCTTTTATTCCGTATTTTTCATAATTAATAGTTTCAGGATTTGAGCCTTCAATTAAATGAATTATTTGTCCATTAACGATAATATTTTTGTTTTTAATATCTACTTCAACAACACCATTAAAGGACCCATGGACAGAATCATTTCCTAGTAGATTAGCTCTTTTTCTAATTTGTTCATCAGTAATATTTCTTACTACTATAGCTTTTAGCCTCATTTGTTGGCCGTTTCCAGCTTGTCTGATTAATTCTCTTGCCGCTAGCCTTCCAATTCTTCCAAATCCAAACAGCACAATATCTCTAGGAGAGAAAGTATTTTTTGAGTTAATAATATTTTTTAATTTATCTTCTAAAAAATTACTGTGATTACTGTTATTTCCTTCAATAAATTCAGCAGTTAATAAGCCGACATCTAATTTTGATGGCGGAAGATTTAGTGTTGAAATTACTTTTGTAAGTTCCAATGCTGTTTCTATATTGATTTCTCTCTTTACAACATTTTTGGCATATGAGAATAGTCTCATTAATTCTGTTACGCCGACATCTAGGATATTTTGTCTAAAAAGCACAACTTCAATTCCTTTACCATACATTAGTTGGCTAGAATAGTTTAAGAAATTTGCAGCAATCTTTTCATTTGAAACCCAATCATTAAATTGGTTCTCATAAGTATTAGGATCAATCATTTATTGTGTTGTTTTTGTGTTGCAAATTTATGCTTTTCTAATAATAAAGTTGTTATTGTCTGTAAATATTATATTGTACTTTTACATTATGATAATTGAGTTCTACAAATATCAAGCTACTGGCAATGATTTTATTATTATTGATGATAGAGAGAGTGTCTTTGATTTAAAAGATTCATCGTTAATTAAGTCTTTATGCGAAAGGAAGATGGGGATTGGAGCAGATGGTTTAATACTATTAAGAAATCATGCAGAGTGTGACTTTAGAATGATTTATTTTAATAGCGATGGTTTAGAATCAACTTTATGTGGAAATGGAGCTAGATGTATTGTTTCTTTTGCTTATTTATTAGATATATCATCCTTAGAAAGTACATTTATGGCTATTGATGGCATTCATAAGGCTCGTATTCTTGATTCTGAAGTTTCTATAAGTTTTTTAGATATTAATAAGGTTAATTATGATGGTGATAATATGCTTATTGATTCAGGTTCTCCTCATCTAATTATATTAAGAGATAATATTAATAATATTGATGTTAATCTTGAGGGAGCAAAAATTAGAAATATGGGTCATTATAAGGAAGATGGTATTAATGTTAACTTTATTGAAATAAATAATGGGGTGAAGATACGAA
>JAAZYM010000068.1 GCA_014239655.1 Flavobacteriales bacterium
AGCTTGACAAGCAGAGAATGAAGTGTACTGCCCATTTCCAGTACCTGGATCTTGACAATTTCCTGGACTTATACAATCCCAAGTAGGTGTAGTTAAAATATTAAAAGGGAAAACACATTGAGTCATTAGATTACTACCAGCAAAAAAACCTTCAATCAAATGTAATTCTCCATAAAATGGTATAGTAAAACTTTGTATTATATCTAAAAATCTGCTTTCTGTTATTCCAGGACCAATACCAAATACATTAGCAGCATTATTGATGTTTTCATATGCAATAGTATCTCCATTATAATCTAATAATACAAAACCACAATATCCAAACCAATATCCACTATTATATAATACGTTAAGGTCAAAATGAACTAAAGCTGGAGTAGCACTTACATCTAGCATTGTAAAATTAACATCAATAGAGTCACATAAATCTTGCATAATAAGATTAGTGCAATTAGAATTTGGTTGCCAAGAGGTTCCACCATATAAAGTTCCACTGAGAGATGGGTTAGCAGGATTATAGTAATCAAAAATAGCAGAACCGGTCCCTTCATCTAATTTCCAATACGCTAACAAATTAGTAATATAAGGGTGATTAAAATTAACCGTCATACACATCCAATCAGTTATATCAGATGCTGATAAAGCAGTATTCCATAATCTAACCTCATCAAGTTTACCATTCATATAAAAACCTGAACCTTGCCAATCTAGTGCTCCAAGTTTTAAAGCTTGAGTTGTGTGTGCAATAGTTCCATTTGCAGCAGTACTATCAAGTAAGATACCGTCCTTATATAAACGAATATAACTACCATCATACGTGAATGCTAAATACTGCCATTGATTAAGATCTAATCCATTAATTGCAATGATATCATAATTTACTCCACTACTATTCCTAAATCTTGCTTCAATATTATTTGTGTTTTGCAATTGTAATAAGTAGAAATCAGCATCTACATTGTTTCTAAATCCCATTAACCCACCATGTGTAGTGTTACTTTCTGGATATACCCAACCACTCATTGTAAATGATGTTTGGTTTGCTATCAGTGAGGAAGCATTAGATATTTCAACATAATCTTGCGTAAGACTATTAAATTGTAATTCAAAACCTGAAAGTTGTGAAAATCCAATAAAGGGCAAACAAAGTAATATAAGTAGTAGTTTTTTCATTGTTAATCTATTGTTTTGATTTATTAATCAAGAAAGAAATTAAGGCACCAATTGATATTCCTAAAGGAAGCCAAATCTGTAAATTTTCAGTTGCAATACCAATTGAAGTACCAATTGCAACACCAATTGCTATCCAAAATCCAAATTTATTTTGTGTTTGAGTTTCTTTCATTGTTAATCTTTTAACTTATGTAAATGATATGCTAAAGAAGCTGTAATTATTACACTTAATATGCTTCCCCATTGTGGGAAGGAATAACTATTAAGGGCAAGGTCCCATCCTAAGATGTAACGTAATAGATGTAAGATAGCCACTGCTGAAAAAATTACAGTAGCAAAGGTTAGTATTGTGTTTTTTTTCATAATGAAGTAATTATTTAATCAAAGCTAAGAAAAAAGTTTTTAACACATCTAAATTCTTACATCTAAAAAAGTGTTAAACAAACTGTTAAACTAAATTAAAAAACCCTCATAATCTATTGAATTATAAGGGTTTAACTTTTATTGTTGCGGTCTGGACGGGACTTTATCTCTTAGTTTTAAAATAAAATCTTCTGTTTTTAATATACAAAACTCCTGTTGGAATTTCAGAAAGCTCTCTACCAAGCATATCATAAATTTTATTGTCATTTACTCTATCAATTACCAGTTCTTCAATACCAACATTATTATTTTGAGTGTTATATAATATCCAATCTCCTACAGCTGGAGAATAAACCATTGAATCACAATGATTACATAATGCAGTTGTATCACTATAGTAATAAAATGCATCATAACATACTTTTAGTGTATCTGTTAATATTATTTGTGGAAAAGCATTAAACTGACCTTCTCCACTGTAACAACTTGTTGCATTACATACTGACCAAAATACATCTAATGAATCAGCAACTGGATTATAGTTACTTAAACCAACCTCAAACATTAAATTACCTTGACTTGCAGTATATGTTATAGAGTCACAACTAAACCATGGTTGAAACATCATTTGACGTTGCCAAAATTGACCATCCCAATATTGCTCAAAGCAACATATAAACGTATCAACACCATTTTCAATATAACTTATACAAGTTGTAGCAGTATCTTCCAATAATGGATTGTAAATAATATGAGTACAAGGACCACTAAAACAACTATCCTCATATGTATTCATTCCAATTGTAGTCCAAACATATAATGGAACAGCATTAAGTATACCGTTTCCAGTTATAGGAATTGCTACCTCAAATTGGGATTGATTACCAATTGTGTATGTGTAATCACATAATGTTTGTGCCTGTAATTGAAGCCCAAGCGATACTAAAATTAATAATAATATTTTTTTCATTTTATTTATTTTCTCAGAATGACCTATTGTTTAATAATCTTTTTTCTCATACTTTCACTTTCAAGAATGTACATGCCATTATTAAAACTACGCATATCAATTATATTATTATTTCCAATTAAAATAACATCTCCTAATGTATTATAGATTTTATATTCTACTTTTTCAGATAAATAAAGTATACTATTAGTTGGATTAGGATAAATCTTCAAATCAGTCTTGTTTTCATCAATTCCTGATGGAATTGAGAAATCCATTAAGTGTACAGATTGAGCATTGTATACACCTCTTTGTCCCCTTACACTTACATATTGCGCATCATTACCTTCAATATATTTTACAACTGCAGCAACTAAAGAAATTTGATTAGCATCATAATCAGCTGGAAGAGTATAATTAAAAGTATGTTGGTAATTACTTCCTGCATTAACAATATGAGGAATTACATTATCTACCCCAAAACATCCGCCCTCTACATAATCTCTTAATACATGTCTATGAATAAATCCAGTTATATAACCACCTGCTCCATAATATGGATGTCCTTGAGTATTGTCATAGTTGTTGGCTTGATCCCAGCCGCTTCCTATTCCTGTTAAACTATCCTCAATAATCATTAAAACAATTCTAGCATCTCCTGCAGAATTATCAATATAATCTAAAGTAACATTAGCAATAATCTCTCTACTATTTCCATCCCATGTGTGATCAACATTGATATTTACAGGGGTGAATTTAGACAATTGAGCAGAAACTCTAGTGTCCCAACTACCTCTTCCATAATCTTCATTTTCATAAATCCCTGCAGATAAGGGTTTTGTTCTATCTATTAATGCACCAGGATATGAAGTCGTAGAAAAAGAAAACCTTAAAGTATCTTGAAACTCCATTTCATCTCCATCATGAACTACAACTGGAATTAAATTATTTCCGTATTGTGAAACTAAACCATCCATTACTACCGAACCATCCGGACAGTATCCACACCATGTTCCTGTATTTTCTTCTATTAAGACGTTTTTCTCAGCAGATATATTTTCAATACCTGTGATGTATTCTGTTAAAGTGTCATTACAATTCATCTCATCATTTTGACCATTTATATTACTTACCCATACCTTTAATTCATAATTATCAGAAGCAGAAGAAATATTTATATCAACAGGATGAGTCCATTCAGATGTATTTGAATTTTTTATTGTAGATGCAATATACCAGCTACAAGAACTACCTGCTGAAGTAAAATTAGAGCTACCAGAAAATCCTGTTGTTGGAGATCCCGAAGTTAAACTTATTCCATTATTATCAAAAACCTCATAACCACCTCCATTCCATCCATCACCATATGAGTCGTGCCAATTAAAAATATAATTTCCAGAAGGAACACACAAAGGGATGTTATAAGTAGTGTTGTCAGCATATCCTGTTCCAGATGCCATAATACTTCCACTTAGATTGGTTACATCCCATGATATTTCATCTGCCCAATCTACTGTAGAAATAACCACTTCATAATCTCCTGTCCAAATAGTATCCGATGAATTTATTGTGACAGTTTGAACAGTACCTCCATCTAAACTATAGTTAATATCATAACTACCTAACAATGCATCACCTTCATTTCTAACTATTCCATTCAAAGTATGATCTCCAATTGTTAAATGATTGTCAATACTGATACCTATTAAAGACGCGTCATTTACAATTGGTCCATTCCAACTAAATCTATGAACTTCATATATACTTGTTGACCAATTAGGATTTGAAGGAATATAATTAGGGCTACCAGGTATTTCAATTCCTAAAGAGCCATCAATATTCTCGCATCCAATTGTAGTGTTAATCATAGAAAAATAAGTAGAAGCAGAGTCAATATTTCTATCAAATACTACAGTCTCAAAATCTCCACAATCTTCATAAATTTTTATACTAACACCAATATCATCAGACCATGCAGCAGCTCCTGGGTAATTTAGTCCTGCCCAAGTTATTACATGAACTCTGTTTGGTATTGCACCATAAGTCTTAACAGAAATTGTAACATCACTTGTAAAATCGTCCCAACATGCATAAATAGCGTTGTTTGGCCCACTAGGATCTGGTATATTAGTATTTGTACCTATTGAATTTCCTGATGAATTATCAAAGGTAATATATCCATCATGTGCAATTCTATACCCTGTTACTGGCTGTCCATAAAAATTCCAATCAAAAGGAAGATCATACCATGAAGATAAACTATTTGTTGGATATAGAAAATCGTAAACATAAGCACCTGACCAATATTCTTCATCATCACCTATATAAGAACTAACGGTGTAATTCTGAGCATTTATAAATAAAGAAACTCCAACAAACAAAAAAAATAATAAAAGCTTTTTCATAAATAATTTTTTGTTTAAAATTAATAAAAAATATAGGATGGGTCTAAATCTTAGAGAACAATTCTATGGTAATCGGTGATGGTGTATAACTCACACACGGGCCTAATCTTTGCAATGGTGCAATACAAACCCCATTACATCAGCGGCTTCCTCTATTTTTTTACTTATTGGAGTTCCTGAACCATGTCCTGCATTTGTCTCTATGCGTATTAAAATTGGGTTAGTTCCTTCTTGCTTATCTTGTAAATGTGCTGCAAACTTAAAACTATGTGCAGGAACTACTCTATCGTCATGATCTCCAGTAAGTACTAAAGTGGCAGGGTATTCTACTCCTTCTTTTACATTATGTACAGGAGAATAATTATGTAGATAATTAAACATTTCTTTACTCTGTTCTGAGGTTCCATAATCATAAGCCCAGCCCGCACCAGATGTAAAAGTATGATACCTCAACATATCTAATACACCAACTGCAGGAAGTGCAACCTTAAATAATTCTGGTCTCTGAGTCATGCAAGACCCTACTAAAAGTCCTCCGTTGGACCTTCCGCTAATTGCCAAATATTTTGAATTTGTATATCTTTTTTCAATTAAAAACTCTGCTGCAGAAATAAAATCGTCAAATACATTTTGTTTTTGCATTTTTGTTCCTGCATCATGCCACTCTTTACCATATTCACCACCACCTCTAAGATTTGCTACTGCATAGACGCCTCCTTGTTCTATCCATACAGCATTTGTTACCGAAAATGAAGGTTTTAACGAAATATTAAATCCTCCATAACCATATAAAATAGTAGGATTTGTGCCATCTAATCTTGTTCCTTTTTTATACATAATACTTATCTGGACTTTTGTGCCATCTTTAGAAGTGTAGAAATGTTGCTCGGAAACAAAATCTTCTGAATTAAAATCAATATTTGGAGACCAATATAATTAAGATTCTCCAGTTTCTACATTGTATTTAAAAGAAGATCTTGGAGTAATATAATTACTAAAATTGTAGAAAATTTCTTTTTGTTCTTCTTTACCTCCAAATCCACTTACATTTCCTTTTCCGAAGAATTCTACTTCTCTAACTAATTCTCCATCATACTTATATTGTAGTACTGTTGAATTTGCATCTACAAAATACTTTGCAAAAAAGAAACCCCCTCCTTTAGATAGACTCAATACATTTTCAGTTTCAGGAATAAAGTCTATCCAATTTTCTACTTGAGGAGTATTTGCATCTACTATAATAAGTTTTTTATTTGGAGCATTCAGATTAGTAGAGATATATAATTTACTCCCAATGTTGTGAGATATATAACTATTACTCTCAAAATTATATGTTATCTGAATAAGTTCAGTATTTTCTTTATGCATATCTTTAATATATAGATTATTACCAGAGGTTGCTTTGGACCCGCTAATAACCAAATAGTTCTGATCTTTAGTGATATAACCACTTACATATCTGAACTTTTCCTTATGACCAAAAATAACTTTATCGTCCTTTTGAAGAGTATTTAGTTGATGGTAATATAATTTATGTCTATCCGTTTTATCTGATAAAACTGAATTTTTAGGTTTATCGTAAGAAGAGTAGTAAAAACCTTTATTTCCATTCCAGCTTATTCCAGAAAACTTCACATCTAATAAGGTGTCTCCCACCATAGTTTTATTTTCTGTTTCTATTACAATTATTTTCCTCCAATCTGACCCTCCTTCTGAAATGGAGTAGGCCAACAAACTACCATCTTTAGAAAAATATGTTCCCGATAAAGAAATAGTTCCATCTTCTGAAAATTGATTGGGATCAATAAATAGTTCTTCTTGTTCGTCTCCTTTTTTTCGGTACAAAACATGCTGATTTTGCAACCCATAATTTTTATAAAAATAGGTATAATTCCCTTCATTAAAAGGAGTTCCAATTTTCTCATAATCCCATAATTTCTCTAATCTATTTTTTAAATTTTCTCTTTCTGGAATTTGTTCTAAATAAGAAAAAGTAAGTTCGTTTTGTTTTGTAATCCAATCTTTCACATGAGGAGAAGTGTCGTCTTCCAACCATCTGTAAGGGTCTTCTACCTTAGTGTCAAAATAAGTGTCTGTTACTATTATTCTTTCTGTAATAGGGTATTCTATTTGTCCAGATGAATAAAAAGAAAATAATATAGATGCTAAAAGAATAATAAACTGTTTCATATGATAAAATTACTATATAATTATTTTAAAAACAATCAATAGTGTCCTACTATATGTCCTACCCTAACTAAAAAACCCTCATAATCTATTGAATTATAAGGGTTTAACTTTTATTGTTGCGGTCTGGACGGGACCTTATCAAACACTATTTAAGTTGATCAGTTAT
>JAAZYM010000030.1 GCA_014239655.1 Flavobacteriales bacterium
AAAGCTTCAGTAAAAAAGGGGGTAACTATGAATCCTATTGTATTTAATCCTACTCTTGAGTGGGATTCACTTCCAGATGCTACTTATTCTGGACTTGGTGCTCATACTTGTGATTGCATTTCTTCAACAGGAGTATCTAATGTCGATAATAAAAGCTTTGTAGTATATCCTAATCCAGCTAATATTGGCGATGATATTGTTGTCAGCACATATGATAAAATTAAAAGAACTTTTTTTTATGACATGCTAGGAAATCGTATTGATATTAGAAAATCAGGTGATTCTAAGGTAGTAATTGAAAGTGATAAATTGGCGGCAGGTACTTATCTTATTAAGATTGAATTAGAGAATGGCTTTTTAATAGAACATAAGGTTGTTCTTAAATAATTTATTTAACTAAACTTTTTTCTTACTTGAATTTAAGAGTCTATTTAATTCTTTCTTGTTTAGTTTTTAGTCAATGGGCTATTTATGCTCAAACTACTATTCATGGATTAGTGAGCGATGCTGTTTCAGGAGAACCCTTAATAGGAGCTACGATTACCTATGGAAAAGGGATGGGAGTAGTAACAGATTTAGATGGTAATTATTCATTTAAAATTAATGAGGGAGAACGAAGCCTTACAATATCATATGTTGGATATCAACAGTTATCTAAAAGAATTACAGTTACAAAAAATACTGCAACTCATAATTTCAAGCTTAAAACAGTCTTGTTAAGTGAGGTGCAGGTATTAGCTGATTTAGCAAAAGAGAGAGAGACTCCTGTTGCATTTTCAAGTATACCAATTAAGAAAATATCTGAAGAATTAGCCTCTCAAGATATTCCTATGATTTTAAATTCTACTCCAGGTGTTTATGCGACACAGTCAGGTGGTGGTGATGGTGATGCTAGAATTACAATAAGAGGTTTTAACCAGAGGAATGTAGCCGTGATGATTGATGGTATTCCTGTCAATGACATGGAGACGGGTTGGGTATATTGGAGTAATTGGTTTGGTCTTGATGCTGTTACTTCAAATATTCAAGTTCAAAGAGGCCTGGGAGCATCTAAGATTGCAATCCCTTCTGTTGGTGGAACTATGAATATTCTTACTAAAGGGACAGGTAATAAAGCAGGCGGTACATTAAAACAAGAAGTAGGATCATTTGGGAAAATAAGGACTTCACTTGGATACAATTCTGGAAGACTGGAAAATGGGTGGGGTTACACACTAGCAGCTTCTTATAAAAAGGGAAATGGTTTTGTAGACGAAACATCTACTGAAGGGTATTTTTATTACACAAAGCTACAGAAGGAACTGGGTAAACACTTCCTAAGTCTTTCAGTAATGGGAGCCCCTCAAAGTCATGGCCAAAGATCATATAAGAGCGATATTGCTACTTATGAAGCTTCATTTGCTCGTTCTCTTGGAGACACTACTGATTTTACTAATCGAATTATAAATAAAGGAATATCTTATAATAAGCATTGGGGTTATTTAGATCGTTGGACTTTAGCTAATGGAGATACTATTCATGCTCATGAGACCTTAAACACAAAAAAGAATTATTACCATAAACCCCAATTTTCTTTAAGAGACTTTTGGACTGTGAGTGATAAGCTACACTTTTCAAATACTGCATATTTATCAATTGGAAATGGAGGAGGAACAGGACTTAGCGGAAATACTGAGAACTATGATGAATCTGGACAATATAATTTACAGGATGCATATGATTTTAATATGTCTAATGTTGATGATATTTATTCCGATGAAAATAAATCAGGAACATATTTAAGAAGCTCAATAAACAATCATTTTTGGTATGGTCTATTGTCCGTATTAAATTTTAAAAAATCAGAAACTATTAATCTTTCTGGTGGTATAGATTTAAGATATTACAAAGGAGAACATTATAGAGAAGTCTATGATTTGTTAGGTGGTGATTATGCAATTGATGATGCAGACGGCCTTCAATCATCACAAATTAAGAGGGAGGGAGATAAAGTTGGTTATCATAATGATGGTATTGTTAAATGGTTAGGGGGATTTTCTCAGATGGAATATAGTGATGGTAAAATAAGTGCATTTATTAATTTGTCTGCTGCAAATTCAGCATATAAACGTATTGATTATTTTAAAAAGAAAGACTTGGTTTTAGATGACACAACTTTTTCTGAAGTATTAGGAACATCTGTTACAACAACATATCAATATGATGAGAATGGA
>JAAZYM010000018.1 GCA_014239655.1 Flavobacteriales bacterium
CATTAGCTGCTTGTCAAGCTGCTTGTATAGTAAGTAGCATCTCTGATACTAAGTATACTAATCAAAGGATTTTAAAGAAAATTAGTAATGTATTGGGTGAATCTATAGAGCCTATTCAAAAAACACTCTTATTTTATATTTATAATGATGGGAGTGTAGAGAAGAAAGTAATAATTGAATGAAAAGAATCATATTACTATTAATATTTTTTCCTTTCTTGACAGTTTCACAAAATATAGATCATTGGGAAACTGTTGTTTTTGATGCTGATATATGGAGATATCTAGAAGGAACATATGAGCCAGATACTAATTGGCGGAAAATCGGTTTTAATGATGTTAGTTGGTTGCAAGGACAAGGAGGTATAGGTTATGGTGATAATGATGATAGCACTATAATAAACCCTGTTACATCACTTTATTTAAGAAATGAGTTCAATATTATTGATACAGCACAAATTACAGCAGCAGTCTTACATGTAGACTATGATGATGCTTTTGTAGCTTATTTAAATAATGTAGAAATTGCTAGAGCTAACATAGGAAATGTTGGTGATCATCCTGCTTTTAATCAAACTTCAAGCTCTTTACATGAAGCTCAAATGTTTCAAGGAGGTAATCCTGATCAATTTTTAATTGATATTCAAATATTTAAAGACAATATTCTTCCTGGTAATAATATATTAGCGGTACAGGTTCATAATGATAATATTACTTCATCAGATCTCACTTCTAGGATCTTTTTATCTCTTGGAATAAATAACTCTTCTTTAAATTATTGGCCAACCCCTGGTTGGTTCCAACCACCAGTAATTTTCACAACATCCAATTTACCTATTGTTGTAATTAACACAAATGGACAAAATATCGTAGATGATCCAAGAATTATATGTGATATGGGTATTATTGATAATGGTTCTGGAGTAATAAATTCAATAAATGATCCTTTTAATGATTATGATGGTAAAATCAGTATTGAATATAGAGGCAGTTCTTCACAATCTTTTCCAAAGAAATCATATGCTTTAGAGACTCAAGAGATTAATGGAAATAATAACAACGTTTCTCTTTTAGGTATGCCTGTAGAGAATGATTGGGTTTTGTATGCTCCTTACTCAGATAAATCTTTAATGCGTAACGTTCTTACTTTTGATTTAGGAGAAAAGATGGGTAATTATTCGCCAAGAACTGTGTATTGCGAGCTTGTAGTAAATGGACATTATAAAGGAGTTTATGTGCTAATGGAAAAGATTAAAAGAGATAATGATAGGGTAGATATTGCAAAATTAGACTCTGATGATATAGCTGGAGATAGTTTAACTGGTGGATACATAATCAAAATTGATAAATATACAGGAACAGGAGGTAGTGATTGGTTATCAGATTTTCCTAATATTAGTGGGGGACCTCTTTATATTCAATACCACTATCCAGAAGCATCTGTAATGTTACCAGAACAGCTAGATTATATAGAACATTATGTAGATAGTTTTGAATATGCTTTAAATGGATCAAATTTTTCAGATACCTCTATCGGTTATAGTAAATATATTGATGTTAATTCATTTATTGATCTGTATATAATCAATGAATTATCAAAAAATATTGATGGATATAGATTAAGTACTTATATGTATAAAGATAGGGATGATAATGGTGGAAAATTAACCATGGGTCCTTTTTGGGATTATAATCTGGCTTTTGGAAATGCAGATTATTGTGATGCTGGATTGACTAGTGGATGGGAAGTAAATTCAGGATGTGGTGATTACAATCCTTTTTGGTTCGAACGCCTTTTAGAGGATACTATATATCAAAATAGACTAAAATGTAGATGGGAATATCTACGTGATAGAAGTTTTCATGAAGATTCTATTTTTGATTTTATAGATAGTATAGCTTTATATCTCAACGATGCTCAACAACGTAATTTCCAAAAGTGGGATATTTTAGGTGCTTATGTATGGCCAAATTTTTATATTGGTAATACATACCAAGATGAGTTAATATTTATGAAGACATGGTTATTTGGAAGGTTAGCTTGGATAGATAATAACATAGTTGGTCATTGCGATTCAGTAATTAGTAGTGATGCATTAATCAATTTTTCTAATAATTCCGGATATTTAATTAAAGTGACTGATATATTAGGTAGAGCAGCAGAAGTTACTTCAAATATTCCGCTTTTATATCTATACAGTGATGGAACAGTGAAGAAAAAAATAATTATAGAATAATTCTTCTTCAGGAGGATTTATGTTTGCTGGATAAGATTTTAATTTTTTCTGTAAGTTTGCTGTATGAAAAAACTACTACTCATATTATTTTGCTTTCCTTTATTAGTTTTCTCTCAAAATTGGCAAGCATTTACTGATTCAATTCCCACGCTTTCATCACCTCGATCTTCGGATCTTAATGGAGATGGTGTGATGGATATAGTAATAGGAGGTGGAACTGATAGCGTGTTTAGTAATAACGGAATAATGGCTTATAATGGTGTAGATGGTTCTTTACTTTGGAAAAGACCATCTCGTAATGAAGTATTTGGAAGTGCTATTTTTCAGGATATAACAGCTGATGGTATTGATGATGTAATCATTGTTGGGCGTTCGGCTCAATTATTAGCAATAGATGGGGTAAATGGCACATTAGTATGGGATTATTTTCCTTATGGTACAAATCCTGCTGATAGTGGACTTTATAATTTTTATAATCCTCAATTTATTCATGATGTTGATGGGGATACTTATCCTGATATACTTGTTTCTAATGGTGGAGACCATGCTGCTCCTCCTTGGCAATCTAATAGACCTGCTGGGCATTTAATGGTGGTAAGCGCTCTTACAGGTAATCTTATTGTTAAAGCTGTTGTTCCTGATAGTTCAGAAACTTATTGCTCTCCGATTGTTGCAGATATTCAGAATACAGGTAAGAAATGGATTTTATATGGAACTGGAGGTGAAAATTATGGAGGAAATTTTTATGCAGTTGTGCTGGATGATCTTTTACTGGGTGATCTTACTTCATCTATTACCTTGGCAAGTGATCCAAATAAAGGCTTTATTGCACCAGCTGCCATTCATAAAACAAATTCTGGAGCTTATGATATTGTTATTCAATCTTTTGATGGTCTTGTAACAAAGATCGCTGGCCAGACATTTTCTCCCATATGGACTTATCAAATGCCAGGAACAGAATCAAGTGCTGAACCAGTAATTGGAAACTTTACAGGTGATTTGACTCCTGATGTTTTATTAGTTTTATTTAAAGGGGTTGTTCCGTCTTATAATGATTATTATCAGGTAATGCTTGATGGAAATGATGGTTCTGTACAATTTTTAGATAGTCTGGGTGCTATCAATTTTGCATCTGCAAATGCAGTAGATCTTAATAATGATGGTCGAGATGAAGGAATTTATTCTGTAACTTATTTAGATAGTGGATATTTTATAAATCGTGTTGAGTCAATTGATTTTACTACAAACACTATTAATACACTTGATCAAACAAGAACTGGGGTAAATATTGGTTCTACTCCGTTAATAACTGATTTGGATAATAATGGATTATTAGATTTGGTCTATTCAGTTAAAGAAGACAGTCTAAATCCTATGGGATGGAACGGTATTAATGTTTATCGACATGAATTAAGTTCTATTATTCCTAATTCAGGTATTGCTTGGGGAAGTTATTTGGGTACTAATATGGATGGAGCGTATAATTCTGAACTGACACCTTGTTGGCCTGGAACTATTATTTCTAGTGTTAATAGATTTTTTCCTTCATGTAATGGAGCTTCAGACGGAAGTATTAGCCTGAGTCTTGTAGGTGGTGCATCACCTTATACATATATATGGTCTAATCAAAGCACGGATTCTAGTATTCAAAATTTAGCAGCAGGTTCTTATTGGGTACAAGTTGTCGATTCAACAGGGTGCTATGAATCAATAACAATTACTTTACCGGATCCCTTTGCTATTATGTTTGGTGAAATTATTCCACCTACTTGTATTGGTGATTCAAATGGTACAGCTACTGTAAATTCATCTGGATGTCCCTGTATGTTTTCTGGCTGTACTTTTCTTTGGGATAATGGTGTAACGATAAAAACAAATTCATCTTTACCTGCAGGATGGAGTAGTGTTGCTATTACTCATGCAAATGGATGTGTAATTGTCGATTCCGTGTTTTTAGAGATGGATAGTAATATTGATTCAATTTTAGTTACTTCTTGTGATAGTTATACCTGGGATAGTATTGTTTACACAATGAGTGGGGTATATACTAATACATATACTGATACTTCAGGTTGTGATAGTATAGTAATATTGGATCTTACAATTAGTGATTCTAATTCTTCAACAAGTTTAGCTGATTCTTGTGATAGTTATACTTGGGATGATGTTGTTTATACAACAAGTGGTATATATAGTAATACTTTTACTAATGTAAATGGTTGTGATAGTGTACATACTCTTGATTTAACTATTAATTCTAGCTATTCTTATACATTCGATGTTAATGAATGTGATTACTATATCTGGTATGGCACAACTTATACAAATACTGGATTTTATGATACGCTTTTTACTACTATTAATGGATGTGATAGTTTGATTACATTGGATCTAACAATTCCTGTGTCTGATACTACTATTATAAGCGTTACAGTCTGTGATTCTTATACTTGGCTAGGAACAACATATACAACAAGTGGAGTATATGATAGTTTATATGAAGCAACTTGGTCAAATTTTCCATGCGATAGTTTAGTTATTTTAGATTTAACTATTAATAATAATACTGGTTCAAGCTCAATTACTTCTTGTGACAGTTATACTTGGGATAGTGTTGTTTACACAATGAGTGGGGTATATAGTAATATCTATACTAATATGGCGGGATGTGATAGTATTCACACACTTAACTTAACGATTAATAATTCCGATTCTATAAGAAGTGTAATTATCTCTTGTGATACTTATACCTGGAATGGAATTACATATGATAGTACTGGAATATATAGTACTCTCTTTACTAATGTAGATGGTTGTGATAGTCTACATACTCTTGACTTAACAATAGCAACAACAAATGTTGTTATTTTACTCCAATTTGGAGGTGATCTTATAGCTAATATATTATCAGGTGATCCTCCTTTCATATATCAATGGAGTACTGGTGAAAATATAGATCAAATTACACCAGCTTCTAATGGAGAGTATTGGGTAATTGTAACAGATAGTAATGGATGTGTTTCAGATACAGCATTTTATAATGTTACATGGGTTCCTTCATCTATTAGGGATTTAAATTTAGAAAAATTAATAGTTTATCCAAATCCATCACAAGATGTATTTAATCTTGAATTTAATAGCTTAGTAAATCAAGACTTAAGAGTTAGGGTGATTAATATATTAGGAGAGGAGATAGTTAAAGAAGATTTAGAGCAGTTTATTGGAAAATACACCAAGAAGATAGATTTGACTACTAATGCTAAGGGTGTTTATTCTGTAGAGATAGTAACGGATAGTGGAATAATTAATAAAACATTGCTTCTACAGTAGTTTATATTTCTATTGTATAAATATTTAGCAGAGATTTTTAAAAAGGCAGCACCTGTTAAATAAATAGGTGCTGCCTTTATAGATGTACGGTTAGATATTTAAAAAATTCTACCAATATGGAATCCAATCATATAATGTATGCCTTCTTTTTCAAATCCTATATCTAAGACTGGTCCATAGCAAAATCTTTCTTTATGATTCAATTCATATACTATTTCTAGATGTTGAGCAAATGATGAGGTAATATCTTCCTCATGATCGTCATGATTTTCTTCATGATCATCATGATCATCATGATCATCTTCAGAAGACATTAGTATTCCAGCACCATATGCAACTGATAAGAATCCATTAATTTTACTTCCAAATCTATATACGCACATTAGATTATACATATTGTGCGTATGTTCATCTAGAATAGTTTCAAATCCTAACCCTAATCCTAATTTATTGTCTAAAGCAATACCTTTAACATAATGGGCGTGAAAACCAAGAGCAAAATCATGGTTTGGTATAATTCCTACTCCAATAGCTAACTCATTCTCATGAGTACATGCAAAGCCACAATCATTTGAATGTTGATCCTGAGAGAATAAAAATAAAGGAGTAAAAATTAATATTAAGAGTGTTTTTTTCATAATAAATATATATTTAAGTTCAAATAGATCATAAAATAGTTATGATTTATTTTAATAAGTAAATTGAATCGTAAGATATTTACGAATCAATGTAAAATGATTAATAATTAGATTTTAGATATATATTTGGGAGGTGATTTATTCGACTGACTAATGAATTTTTGAAAACTTAAATTTCCAAGAACTTCATAATTCTTGTGTAGTAGAATTGTGTTAATAGGTTTTCTTTCATTAACTGTAAATAAATGAGTATAAACAATACAATGCTCACATAGAAAGCAATCTTTTTTTAAGTCATTTAAGTGTTGTTTATGTGAACAATTAGTATGTTGGGCTAGATTTTCCGCAATACTTTCACAATGTGATAATTCATTATGATGATGATGAATGTTACTGTGTTCATGAATAACAATAGAAGGGATAAAAGAAATGCAGTAGAATATTAATAATATAAAAGCATATAATTTTCCAACCCTCATTTTGTTATTCATGGCGTCAAAAATATTAAAAAATAGATTTTTTTTCTGCTAGCGTTATTGTTTTTATTAACAAATTATCATCTAGTTAAAGGTTTTTTAGCCTTAATTGATTTAGAATAAAGAAAATCGTAATACTGCTCACATTCTTGTGCTAATTTGATATTTCTTCCTGTAAGAATAATTTCTTTCTCAATATATTGATTAAATTTTGTAGAATTATGAGTGTCTGTGTACCAGTATTTTGCCCAGGAGCCGTCTTCTTTTTTTGGTCCTTTTTCCCAAGATAACATGTCTCTGTCAAATGGGATATTGATTTTAGCGCATAATGTTGTTAAAATTGCTTCTGGATTTTTTAATAATTCTTTTGCATCGATTACAATTGCTTCTTTACCATTTTTTTTGAGATGGTTAAACAAATCATATTGCTTTTTAATACCAATATCATCTATACTAGGAAAAGGAATAACTTTATGATAGGAATTAATAATATTTTTTGGATTTCTGATAAATAGGACATTAGTCACTTTATTAAGAAAATCAAGGTCTAAATCGATTAAGAAGTGCGTCATTAGTTTATGAAAATTAATTTTTGCAATAGGTTTTAGGATAATGTCTTGAATAACTTTTTCTCCATTATTCTCTTGTGTTTTTAATGTTTCATCTCTACCTGGATGATTAAGACCGTTTTTGATGAGATAATGAGCATATAATGGCTCATCAAATATTGCTGTATCTTTTCTGTTTCCAAATGAGTACATTAATGATGTAGAAACATTTCTAGGACATGACCAAAGACAAATTATCTTATTCATTTCTCAAAAGTAAATAAATTTAATTTTCGTCTTACTGGTTTCTTTAAAACTATCTGGTTCTTGTCCATTTCAACTACAATTATGTCCAGATTGACAAAATTTGTTTTTATCAATTTCTAATTAGTGTATATTTGCATATAGATATTTTCTAATTTTTACATGAAGAATTACTTATTAAATTTTGTTGTTTTTTTCTTCTTTTATCTGGTTCCTAATTCTAATCTATATGCATCACATGCTGCGGGAATGGATATCTCTTTTGAGTGCATTTCTCGTAATTCTACATCGGATTTCTATAAAATAACAGTTTCTTTTTATAGAGATTGTAATAATACAGCTGCTCCTGGATCTCTTGAGTTAGAATACTCTTCATCTTGTGGTAGTGGTTTTCAAACCATGCCTTTAAGTGCTGGTCCTACTTATATTACACCAACTTGTACTCAATCTGGAAACCCATGTTCTGGCTCTTCTAGTTTGGTGGAGATAGAGGAGTATAAATATGAAAAATTAATAACTCTTGATCATTGTGATAATTGGGTTTTTACAGTATGTGAATTAGCAAGAAATTGGTCGATAACAACTATCAACCAACCTGGTAATCAATATTTATGTGTAAGAGCAGAGCTAAATAATTTAAATTTCTGTAATAATTCTCCTGTTTTTACGGAATATCCTGCTCCGTATATATGTGTAAATGAGCCATTTTGCTTTAATAATGGAGCATTTGATGTTGATGGGGATTCTTTGGTTTATTCTTTAGAAGCGCCACTCAATGGTATTGGTCTTAATGATACAGTTGATTATTTAACTGGCTATTCTTCAGTTAATCCTGTTATAGGAAATACTACATTCGATCCAAGTTCAGGTAATTTATGTATGACTTCCAGCTTATCAGAGGTTTCAGTAGTTGCCATGAAAATTTCAGAATATAGGAATGGTGTGTTTGTTGGGAGTGTTATTCGTGATATTCAGATTATAATTCTTCCATGTACAACAGTACCACCAGTTTTAAGTGGATTTGATGGGTTTCCTCAAAATGTTACTAATGCTGATGCTATGGATGATTCTTTAAATCTTTGTGCTGATTTTGGAGATACAATAAGCTTCTCTATCGATGCTCAGATAGGCTCTTCTACTAACAAGGTAATGTCTTGGTCTGGTATTTCATCATCACCTAGCGCTAGTTTTACGATAATAAATAATTTCTCAAACAATCCTTCTGGTAATTTTTTCTGGGTACCCCAACCTAGTGATGTGCAAAATAGCCCTATTTCTTTTAACATTACTGTTCAAGATGATGCATGTCCAATAAATAATGTCTTTTCATATACATATACAATAACTTTATCTTCTAGCTCCACATTTGTAGTTAATGCCACTGTAACAGATGAAAGTTGTTATGGATATGGAGATGGCTCAATTAATCTTATTGTAACGGGAACAGATAGTATTCCTCAATACAATTGGGTAGGTCCAAATGGTTATGTGAATATTAATGAAGATATAAATGGCCTAAGATCAGGCCTGTATGATCTTTTAATAACAGATATAAGTGGTTGTTTTTTAACTGATAGTTTTTATGTAACTAGTCCAAATCCATTAAATGTTAGTTTTAGTATCGATAGTATTTCTTGTAGTGGATTTAATGATGGTGCTATAAACACAACAATAACAGGAGTAAGTAGTTTTGTAGATATTAGCTGGTCTGCATTAACCTCTCAATCTTCTTCTTGGGTTTCTTTTTCTAACGATGAAGATATAGATAGTTTGTACTCAGGTTTTTATGCTATAATTATTTCTGATTCAATAAATAATAATCAATGTATTTATTATGATACTATTGAGGTTGCTGATCCTAATCCATACAATGCAGCGTTTAATATTACTGAAATTGCGTGTAATAATGGAAATGATGGAAGTATTGACTTAAGTGTGAGTGGAAACATAACATCATTAACATATAATTGGATAGGACCTAATGGTTTTACTAGTACTAATCAGGATATTAATAATTTATATTCAGGTACATATTACATTACTATCTCTAATCCTAATGGATGTATATATAATGATTCACTCTTTTTAACAAATCCACTACCATTGATTTCTTCAACATCAATGTCTACATGCTATTCTTATTTTTGGAATGGAACTACTTATAGTTCTTCAGGAACATACTCTTGGAATGGTGTTAATTCTAATGGATGTGATTCTACGGCTAACCTTACTTTAACTATATACGATTCATCAGTAGTAAACATATCAGTTAGTGCCTGTGAGAATTATTTTTGGAATGGAACTTCTTATAATTCTTCTGGCACATATTTATGGCAGGGGATTAATGTTAATGGCTGTGACTCTATGGTTTATCTTGATTTAATAATTAATAATAATCTATTTAATGAAGTAACAATCAAATCATGTAGTGGTTATAATTGGAATGGTACTATTTATAATCAGAGTGGTGTATATTATGACACATTAGTTAATTTCTTTGGCTGTGATAGTGTTGTCGAATTATTATTAGTGATATCAGAGTTTTCTATTTCTGCAATTTCACCTATCTGTAAAAATGATTCTACACAGATTGATCTTAATATTACTAACCCAACATCAAATCAGTATGATATTTTAATTAATAATTACTCATTTTCAGTTGATTCGCTAGGTTTATTATCTAGTACAGCAGGCCCAATAATGATAAAACTCTCTCAGGATATTAATTTTGTACTTATATCTGTACAAGATGAGAATAATTGTATTGCTTATCCAGAAGATTCGGTATTTGTTGTGGTTAATGATCTTCCTTATTTATCAATCTTGTTAGATGATATATGTGATAATCAAGAGTCATTCCTTGTTACCCAAATAGAACCATTGGGAGGTTTGTTTTATTTGAATAATCAATTAGTTGATTCAATTTTTCCATCTAATCTTTCATTAGGATATCATACATTGTCATATTATTATACAGATTCTAATACTAGTTGTAGTAATATGATAGATAAACAGATTGAGCTGTTAGATGCTCCAAATGCACAGATGGTAATTAATCCTGAGATAGGACTTATTGATAGTCTTATTACATTTAATAATGTTTCTTCTAATTATGTAAGTTCTTCATGGAATTTAGGTGATGGGTATACAATATCTGGTGGTTCAGAATTTACTTATTCATATTCAGATTTTGGTCAATATTTAATAGAGCTGACAGTTTATGGTGCTAATAATTGTATTGATATTGCAACAAATTATGTAACTGTATACCCAACATATTCAGTATATATTCCAAATTCATTTAGTCCAGATTATGATATGATTAATGAAAGTTTTTATCCAATTGGTATTGGTGTGCTTTCTTATGAGATGACTATTTATGATAGGTGGGGAGGAGTTGTGTTTAATCAGCCAGATACTCCTTGGCTTGCAGAAGATGTTGCTCAAGGTATTTATACTTATATTATTAACATAAAAGACTATAATGATCAGATTTATACTTATAATGGCACTATTAGAGTTATTCGTTAGTTATGGATGTAGAAATTAGAAAAGGGTTAAAGAAAGATTTGCCAGATATTTTGGCTTTAATCAAAGAATTAGCAGATTATGAAAAATCTTTGGATAAAGTTGATGTTACTCTAGATCAATTAGAGCAGGATGGGTTTAATGATAATCCAAATTATTATTTTCTTGTTGCTGTCTATAAAGATGAAATAATAGGAATGTCCTTTTATTGGATTAGATATTCTACTTGGAAAGGGAAGGTTTTGTTTTTAGAAGATTTTGTTGTGAAGGAAGCTTTTAGAAGAAAAGGAGTAGGGAAAAAATTGTTTGAACAAACAATTAAGATTGCTAAAGATGAGAATATGGATGGGATGTTTTGGCAAGTTTTAGATTGGAATATTCCAGCAATTAATTTTTATAAGAAATATAATGCTACAATTTCTTCTGCATGGTTAAATGGAAGATTAGAAAGGAATCAATTAGAGAGATTCTAAATATTTAATAAGTTGTTGAAAAATCAAGTTTTAGAATTTGTGTTTTAAATCTTGCTTTTGTTTAATTTTGTAAAAATTTTCTTAAGACAATGTCATTATACGAATTTATTATAATTATAGGAGCACTTGGATTCTTCATCTTTGGGATGAAGGTTATGAGTGATGGTATTCAAAAAGTTGCAGGAAGTAAAATGCGAAAGATTCTTAGTGGTATGACTTCAAATAGATTTTTGGGTATAGCAACTGGTTTTATGATTACTGCATTACTACAATCTTCTTCAGCAACTACAGTAATGATTGTAAGTTTTGTTAATGCTGGTCTTCTTACTTTGGTTGAGTCAATAGGAGTCATTATGGGAGCAAATATTGGAACAACAATTACAGCATGGCTAATCTCTATTCTTGGTTTTAAGGTGAAAATATCCTCTATAGCATTACCAATTATTGCTATTGGATTTCCTATGATGTTTTCTTCAAGGGCTAATATTAGATCATGGGCAGAAGTATTCATTGGTTTTGCATTGCTTTTTATGGGTCTTGATGAATTAAAGAATTCAGTGCCTGATCTTAAACAAAACCCTGAGTTTCTAAGTTTCTTGTCTGATTATGCGGGTATGGGATATTTGTCAACTATTATCTTTATTGGTGTAGGGACAATATTAACTTTAGTAGTACAATCCTCTAGTGCTGCAATGGCTTTAACTCTTGTAATGTGTTATGAAGGGTATATTCCATTTGAGTTAGCTGCTGCTATGGTTTTAGGCGAAAATATTGGAACAACAATTACAGCAAATCTAGCTGCTTTAGTTGGTAATGTGCATGCAAAAAGGGCTGCTAGGGCACATTTTATATTTAATATTTTTGGTGTGATTTGGATGATTATTCTTTTCCCCTTATTCATTACTAATATTGATGCTTATATGAGTAGTAATATGGGGTTGTCTCCAATTAATGTTGTGGGAGAGTCTGTAGCTATTCCTATTGGTCTTTCTATTTTTCATACGACTTTTAATATCTTAAATGTAGTGTTATTAGTAGGTTTTGTTCCTTTAATTAGTAGGATAGTAATAAAAATACAACCATCAAAGGGGGATTTAGATGAACTCTTTCATCTAGAACATATTGGAACAGGGTTAATGAGTACACCAGAACTCTCAATTATTGAGGCAAATAAAGAAGTTTCAAAATTTGGATCAATCGTCTTGAAACTCTACAGCTTTATTCCTCATCTTTTAGTTGAGAAGGAGGGGAAGAAACTAAGAGATAGAATGGCTCGTGTTAAAAAATATGAAGAGATAACAGATAAGATGGAAATGGAGATTGCAGATTATTTAGCAAAAGCATCTCAAGGTCGTTTAAGTGATTCTGTTTCTACGAAAGTTAGAAGTATGATTTCAATTATAAATGACATGGAGCGTATTGGTGACATCTGTTATCAAATGTCGATTGAGATTGAAAGGAAGAATGAAAAAAAGATTTCTTTTAATAAAGAATTAGATTCAAATCTTGAAGAATTACTGGGTGCTGTGAATAATTCGTTAGAATTAATGAATAAGAATCTTAACACTCATTATAGTCAAGTCTCTCTTTCTAAGGCTGATGAATTAGAAGTAGGTATTAATAAGCTTAGAGATAGATTAAAACAAGATTACTTGGAAAGAATTGAAAAAGGAAATATTAAAATATCAGAAGGTATGATATACATTAACCTTGTACATTCTTTAGAGAAAATTGGAGATCATGTATTTAACATTACTGAAGCAATAACTGGAAACTAATCATTAAATTTTTTAAACTATGAAAAATACTTTTTTAATTATTTTATTAACTCTTTCTTCAATAAATCTATTTTCTCAGGGAAGCCCCCATGCTAAAATATTTAGTAACTTTAATTATGATATTTCTTCTAGTGATAATTCTACATATAAAGCCTTTGAGGTTAAAAGAGCATATTTAGGATATGGATATCAGTTTGCTGATGATTTTAGTGCAAAAATAACTTTTGATATAGGTAAGAATAGTGGTGGAAGTAGTTATACTGCCTTTTTAAAGATTGCAGCATTAGATTGGAATGCTTCTGATAAGCTTGACTTAAGTTTTGGTATGATAGGTACTAGTAATTTTAAGTTTATGGAAAAAGCTTGGGGAAAAAGATATATTTATAAGTCATTTCAGGATGAAAATAAATGGGCAAGTGCTGCAGATGCTGGTGTTTCTATGGCATATGCTGTGTCTGATAATTTAATTTTAGATGCTCAGATACTAAATGGAGATGGTTATAAGAATTTACAGGGTTCTGATGGTCTTATGAGAGGTGGAGCAGGACTTGTGTTTGTTGCAGATGATATCTCAATAAGAGTAGCAAGAGATATAGTTCCAAGAACACAATATTCAGATGATTATGCATCACAGTATATAAATACATTTGCAATGTCTTATAAAGCTTCTAATCTTACTATAGGTGGTGAATATAATTTACGTGAGAACACAGCTAATGTTGTTGATAACACTAGTTCTGCATTTTCACTTTATGGTGATCTAGATATTGGGAATGGAATTAGTGTTTTTGGGAGGTTTGATAGATCCTCTTCTGAGGATGCTAATGAGTATCAGTGGAATATAGATAATGAAGGTGATCTAACAATTCTTGGAATAGAAAAGCAGATGACAAAAGGAGTTAAGATAGCTGTTAATGTTAGAAGCTTTAAGAATGCAATATTAGATGGTGATCCTGAGGTTGATGCTCAAAACACACTATATTTAAATCTGGAATATAAGTTCTAGATATGACTAATCTTCCATGTCGGAAGAATTTTTTAAAAAAAATAAGTAAATTTAGGTTGTGAAAAGGATATTAATTTTATTATTTATTCCTCTTCTTTCTTTATCTCAGAATAGTCTTAATATGGATTTATTAGGCTCTGTTAATTATCCAGCTACAAATGGAAATGATATTTGGGGTTGGGTGGATCAAAGCGGGAATGAGTTTGCAATTGTTGGTTTAAGAGATGGAGTCTCTGTTGTTGATGTTACAGACCCTGTAAATCCAATAGAAATGTTTTTTATAAATGATATATATTCTATCTGGAGGGATATTAAGACTTGGGATAATTATGCATATGTAACTACAGAATCAGATACGGGTTTATTAATTATTGATTTAAATGATATGACAGGTAATACTTATTATCATAGAACAGTCTTTAATAATCCTAATGGGCAAAGTATTGCATTTACTGCCGCTCATAATTTGTATATTGATGAGAATGGAATAGCATATATATATGGCGCTTCTTCAAATACTGGAAACTGGACTCCAAATGGTGCAATCTTTTTAGATCTGGATACAGACCCTATTAATCCTAGATATTTAGGAGAATGGGATGATTTTTATGTGCATGATGGAATGGTTAGAGGAGATACTTTATATGCTGCTAGTATTACTGCTGATGAGATGTTTGTAATTGATGTGTCTGATAAGACAAACCCTATTGTCTTAGGGCAGATAGCAACACCAAGTAATGCTACGCATAATGCATGGGTTTCTGATGATGGGAACTATGTTTTTACATCTGATGAGGTAAATGGTGGTTATATAACATCATATGATATTACAGATTTAGCAAATATCCAAGAATTAGATAGGATTCAATCCAGTCCAGGGTCAAACTGTATACCTCATAATGCTTTTGTAGACGGAAACTTCTTAGTTGTCTCGTATTATAAGGATGGAACTGTAGTATATGACATTACTCATCCAGAAAATATGGTAGAAGTTGCCTATTATGATTCTTATTCTGGCTCAGGGTCTGGATTTGATGGTTGTTGGGGTACATATCCTTATTTACCATCTGGAAATATTATTTCTTCTGAAATTAATAGTGGTCCTAATGGTGAGGGTCAATTATTAATATATCAAAGGGGTTTTCAGCAAGCGTGTTATGCTAATGGTAATGTATATGATGCTAATACCGGGACTGCTATATCTAATGCAACAGTTACTATTTTAAATACGGGTTTAAGCACAAATACAAATCTTTTCGGTTTTTATCAGTTATCAGTTTTAGATTCTGGGAATTATCAATTTATTTTCTCAGCTTTTGGGTATGAGAATGATACTGTTTCTGCTGTTCTTGATAATGGAGTCAACTCCATTGTTGATACATATTTATCACCATCTTGTTTTTCTCCAAAACCTGATAGTCTATATGTATTTGATGTTATTGATTCAAGAGTTAAGATTGGTTGGAGGAATATGAATTCTTCTGAATGTAGGGTTTTGAAGTATTATGTTCGATATAGGGAGGTAGGTTCTCCTTCTTGGGTTACAAAATCAGCAGGAGCTGGATCTGGTCTGTGTCTTTTTGGTCTTAATACAACAGAGAAGCAGATGATTAATCTAAATCCAAATACTACATATGAATTAAAAATGAAGGCTTTTTATTGTAATGGTCTTCAATCTGGTTATTCGGCACCTATTCAGTTTACAACAGCAGATGTTTGTTCTGATATGATAAGTCTAACTGCTTCAACATTTAATAATAATCCAGGGAAGGTTAATTTTAGCTGGAATACAACAGGTCCTTATGTATTTGCTAGAATAAAATATAGGGTTGATACCGCGGGTTCTTTTTGGCAAAATGCTGGTGGTTTTGGAATTTATTTTCCTATTGCTTCTATAAATTCTTTTGGCTTGCAATCTAGTACATCATATAGAGCACATGGGCGACTTTTCTGTGATTCTAATATAACTGCATATAGATCCTTGTCATGGACTAATCCACCTATCTATTGGACTCAACCAGGATCACCAATTAGAGATGGTGGAGGAGTATCAATAAATGATTTATCTGTTTTTCCTAATCCTTCTACTGGTGTTTTTTATATTGGATTTAACTTGGACATAGAAGAAAACATTAAGATAACTATCTCTAATTTGTTAGGAGAGGAGCTGTATTACGAAGAGATTGAAGATTGTATTGGTGAATTTAATAGGAGAATAGATTTAGATAGTTATAATTCTGCTGTTTATCTAATTAACATTGAGAGTGATAATTCAATTTCAACAAAAAGACTGATTATCAATTAATGTTAAAATTCTGGATTTGATTCTTCGGAAACATCATCATTATTAATTTTAGATCTTTTACTGTTTGATTTAAAATTTAGTTTTCCAAAAGTATATTTAAAGCTAATTCCAATAGATGTAAATAGAGTTGTTCTTTCAGATACCTGATTAAAATTAGCTCCACTTAATTCTGTTGTCCATATTTTTTCTCCATTTTTCGCAAAAGGCTCTATTATTCTTATTCCTAGTGATCCCCTTTTATTTTTAAACTCTTTTTTGATTCCAAAACTCATCATCGAGAAGCTAGTTGAGGATCCTTGTAGTGTTTGAGAAGGAGAGCGCATAAACCCAAATCCTTCCGCCTTCCAATTATTCTTCATTTTTAGAGTTACACCAAAATTATAATTGTATAGAAATGCAGATCTTTCATCATTTGAAAATCTATTATCTTCGGCTTGGTATGAATATAAATTAAATCCAGTTCTAAGTGTTAGGTTATTAAATTTAATAGATCCATAATAATTAAAACCATACCTTGTGCTGCTGCCAATGTTCTGATAGGTGGTTATTGAGGTGTCATTTTGGACACTTAAAAACGATTCAATTAAGTCATTACTTTGTTTGTAATAAATATAATAACTACCCTGATATTTTCTACCAAAGCTATTATATCCAAACTCTAATTGTTGTGTTGTAGAAGGGCTTAACTCTGGATTTCCAATAGTGATATTTTTGTTGTCAGTGATATTTGTATTTGTATTTATATAACTACTCCTTGGTCTTGAAATTCTTGAATTATAGCTTAGTTTAAGGCTTTTTCCCATATCTAGTTTTTTTGATAATGTAAGACTAGGAAGATAATTTTTGTAGTCATCAGAAAATGGCACTTGAGAATTGTTGTCCCAATCCCCATTAAAATATGTTAGCTCAGCTCTTGCACCAGCTTTAATGCTATAATCATTTGCAAGATTTATGTTTGAAGAAATATAAAAAGAATTTATTTTTTGTGTATAATTAAAAATTTCATCAAGTAGTAAGCTGTCAGAAGTTAAATTATCTGTTTGATAATCCATCTTTTGGTTTCTGATAATCATTTTTCCTCCTATTTCAATTAAATGATCATTTATTGGATGAGAGTAGTCAGCTTGGAAAGTTTGTTCTAGATTTTCTTCATTATTGATGTTTTCTAAATGGATTAAGCCATCATCTTCATTTATATCTGTAGTGTTTTCCTTTATTCTATATCCAAATTGATATGAAAGACTCAATTCCCTATCTTCATTATCTTCAAAAGTCTTCGTATAATCAGTGTTCCAACTAATGTTGCTTGTGTAGTTTGTTGCTTCTAGGTAAGATTCGTAATTATATAAAGTATCGAATTGATAAGTATTATCTAAAGTATCAATATTTTTCTCTATATAAGTTACGTCAGTGGAGTTTGTTGATGGAGTGCTTCTTCCTCTAAAATTAATATCTGAAGAAATTGAATTGTAGGCATTTATATCATAATACATATTTATTCCGCCTCCATATCCAATCCATTGACTTTTACTGTTTCCATCATTTGTCAAAATATTTGAGCTGTCCCTATTGTTTTCCCAATCTTCTCTTATATAGCTAGTATTTCCTTCTCTGGGCCAACTATACCAAGCATTTCCTCTGGCAGACAAGCTAAACCTTCCTTTTCCTAATGTTAGGTTAAAGCCATTTTTATTACTTCTAGTTCCAAAAGAACCATCTAATGAAGCTTTATATCCATCAATAATTTTTTTCTGAGTTATAATGTTAACTATTCCAGCATCACCTTCGCCATCATATTTTGCTCCTGGGCTAGTAATAATTTCAACACTTTTAATTTCTTCTGCTGGTATCATTTGTAGGGCAGAGGCCAGATCTCCTGATAAAAAGGATGATGCTTTACCATTTAGCAGGAATTTTATTTGTTTTGATCCTCGAAGCTCTACATTTCCATCAAAATCAACTGATAATAGTGGTGCTTTCCTTAAAACATCTGTTGCATCATCAGATCCTCCTATATTGTCATTTTCAGCATTGTATATTATTTTATCAATTTTTGATTCATATATTGGTTTTTCTTCATCGATTGTAATCTCAGAAAGCATTTCAGAGCTTACTTCTAATTTTATTTCTTTTAGATTAATATCTGGAACTTTCTTAGTGAGTTTAAATTCTACTTCTTTTTTCTTATATCCTAGATATTTTACAGTTAAGATATAATCTCCGGTAAGAATTCCTGATATTGAGAATTTTCCATTTGCATTTGAAATGGTTCCTTCAATTATCTTGTTCCACTTAGCATTAGTTATACTAATATTTGCATATTCTAATCCTTTTCCAGTTTTTGTGTCAGTAATTTTTCCACTTACATTTCCCCTGAAGTGTGAAGATTTGTTTTTCTTGCCAAATCCAGAAAAATCACCACCATAACCTCCTTTTCCACCACCTCTTTGTGCTAAAGAAAAAAGAGGTATTAAAAGAAGAATAAGAAGAGTTTTTTTCATGGAAATTTATTAAAGTTATTGATTATTTAATTTTACAACTCATTCCAAATAATGATTTTTCTTTAATAATTTGTGATACTCCTTTAGGAACCATATGTTCCCATGTTCCTTCCTCACAAGACTTGATCTTTTTAAGAACGTCTCTAGAGTAGATATTTAGAATGTCTGAGTTGTAGTTTAGATCTTCAATACGTTTATTATTAAAAAGATATTTATATATTGATTTTGCTCTTGGATGAATAGGTATGTTTGTACTGTTTAATAATTCTTTCTTTTTATCAGATTGATAAGGGTATAAATAAAATTTGATATCTCGTGTTATCATTATGCCAAATGCTTCCATTATCCCTCCATTTAGATTTCTGTAGTATTTTTCTTCAAACATTTCTACAAGATTATCTACGCCTATAATAAATCCTAATCTAGCATCTGTATATCTAGATAGATATTCACAGAGTTTGTAATATTTTTTATAGTTGGAGATCATAACTGTATATCCAAGAGAACATAGGATGTCAGCCCTATCTAAGAAGTCTCTTTCATCTAATTGGCCTTCAGACATTAGGTTTGAGAGTGTAATTTCAAATAATAATTGAATATTATCTTCCTTAACTTTTTTGTTTTGCTTGAATTTTTTTAGTCCTTCTGTTAACATATCAATATTAACCTTGGTAACAGGTCTAAAGCTTCCTCTTAGTGTTAATATGTTTTTTTGGAATAAGATATCTGAAGGATACTTGTTTTTTCCTTTAGGAGTAAAGATAACAGCATTAGTCATTCTCTCTTTAACTAGGGTTAAGGATAATAATCTATTGTCGACACTATTAAAATCAGGTCCTAATACCTCTACCATGTCAATCTCAAAATTGTCTCTTGATAGATTGTCATAAAGATGAGATAGAATTTTTTTAGGATCAGATTCATTAAAACATGCATGCATTAAATTTGTTCCAATAATACCTACAGTTTCTTGTTGTATCCTAGCTTCTTGATCATGTAATCTCACATGAATTAAAAAATCATTTGGGACTTTTTTAGGGTCTAGTTGAAATCTTAGTCCTATCCAGCCGTGACCCTGATTTGTTTTATCATAATTGACTGTTGTCACAGTATCTGCAAACACAAAATATTTTGTGTCTATATGGTCTTTTCTGTTTAATCTTTCCTCTAATAATGAATATTCTTGATTTAGCATTTTATTTAATCTGGATTTACAAACATATCTTCCGTCTTTCTCTTTTCCATATATTGAACCAGAGAAATCTCTATCATAGGCAGACATTGTTTTTGCTATAGTTTTTGAGGCGCTTCCAACTCTAAAGAATTGTCGTGCAACTTCTTGCCCAGCACCAATTTCAATAAATGAACCATATATAGTTTTGTCTATATTAATTTTTTTAGCTTTCTGACCAGGTGTTAATATAATTTGTTTATCCATTGTAGATTACTTTATATAAAAACAAAATTAAATAGTTATTTTAATTAATGCTCCTTTTATTGAAGATAATTCTTGTTTTTATATATAATTTTACACTAAGATAAATTTATTATGAAAATAACTTTTTTAGGTACAGGTACATCTCAGGGAGTTCCAGTAATTGCATGTCGATGTGAAGTATGCAATTCAAAGAACATAAAAGATAAGCGACTTAGAACATCTATTTTGATTGAAACAGATGGAAATATAATTGTTGTGGATACAGGTCCAGATTTCCGTCAACAGATGCTAAGAGAGGATGTAAGAGACTTAGATGCTGTTTTGTTTACTCATGCGCATAAGGATCATGTTGCTGGTTTAGATGATGTTCGATCATTTAATTTTATATCTAAGAAGCCAATGGATGTATTTTGTTCATCACAAGTGTTAGAATCTTTGAAAAAAGAATTCTCATATATTTTTTCTGGTGTTGAATATCCGGGTATTCCAAAGGTTAATATTAATATAATTGACGATTCAATATTTCATGTCAAACAGACCAAGATTATCCCTATTAAAGCATTACATTATAAACTTCCTGTATTAGGATTTAGAATTAAAAATTTTGTGTATTTAACAGATTTAAATACAATATCTGAGCAAGAAAAGGAAAAAATGCATGATGCAGATGTAATAGTGTTAGATTCTTTAAGAAAAGAACCACACATCTCTCATCTTTGTTTAGAAGAGTCATTAGAGTTGTTAAAGGAATTAAAGCCTAAGAAAGCGTATCTTATTCATATAAGTCATCTAATGGGCTTACATGATAATGTTAATAAGGAGTTGCCTGAAAATGTTCAACTTTCTTATGATGGTTTAAAAATAAATCTATCTTAATTTTTTAAATATTAATTTTATCTTTGTTAATATTAAAAATTAATCATGAAGAACAACATTATTTTATTTTTCTCTTTCCTTTTTCTATCTAATTTCTCTTATGCTACTAAGCATACGCATAGTGATGAATATGAACTAAGGTATATTAAGAGTGATATGCAGCTGGATAATCAGGTGCAAGAAAATTTACGAAACCAACAACCTTGGAGAGGTTTTGTGTCTATCTATCCAAATTGGTTTACTTATTTTAATGAGTATAATTATAAACCTCATAGAGCTTTTGGGACACCAATTGATCTTCCTGGTAATGGTTCTTCTTTAGAAGATCGTGTATTAAATTTTGCTATTACTGATCTTAATGATTTTAATCTCCCACAAGATTTAATTTTAGAGAATAAGAATGTAAATGATAAGTATGTCAATCTTAATTTTAAGCAATATTATAATAATATTGAAATTGTTGATAGTAGATTTTATGCTAAATTAAATCTTAATAATCAATTAGTTGCTTTTGGTCTTGATGTTTTTTCTGATATTTCGTTAGATATAGACCCTTCTATATCTTCTGTTATTGCTATTGAATCTGCTGGTAATAATATTACTTCTAATATATCAAATACTTCTGTTGAGGATAAGTTGAAAATCTTACCAATACCAATAAATGGTAAATATGAATATCATCTTATATATGTTGTGAGGCTTTCAACCCAGCTATCTCATGGTCCTGCAAATTATATATGTTATGTAGATGCTCATGATGGAGAGTTGTTAATGAGAAATAATACGGTTATGTATGAGGCTCCACAACAAGCTAATGTGCATGTAGAAGGAGAGGTGTATACAACACATCCTTTTAATCCTTCATCAGTTGAAGATCTTATTAATTTGAGAGTTCAGAAGAATGGAAACAACTACTATACTGATTCTTTAGGGAATGTGTCTATACCTGGAAATGGAAATGCTGTATTTTCATTAGAAGGATTGTTTGCTGAAGTACAAACAAATGGAGGTGTTCCTACTTTTACTTCTCAATTATCAAATTCAAATGTGAGTTTTGATAATTCAAATTCAACAATTCAAGAGAGAACAGCGTTTTATTCTGTTAATATGATTCATGATCATTTGAAATCTGTTTTTCCAACCTTTACAGGTCTTGATTATGCTTTAGAAACAAATATTGATGTTCAAGGAAGTTGTAATGCTTATTATGATGGTACAATTAATTTTTACGCAGAAGGAAACGGTTGTAATGCAACTGCTAAAATACCTGATGTTGTATATCATGAATATGGTCATGGTATAAATAATTATAGATATGGTTCAGGGATGTGGAATGGAGGTTTAAATGAAGGTTTTGCAGATGTATGGGCTATTTCATTAACGCAGAGTCCTGTCTTAGGTTTTGGATGGGATCTTTCTGATCCTACAGTTTATGTAAGAAGATATGATCAAGATAGAAAAGTATATCCTCAAGATTTAACGGGTGAGGTTCATGCTGATGGTGAAATTATTGCAGGAGCATTTTGGGATACATATTTGAATCTTGGTAGCATGCAACAGATGTTAGATTTATTCAAATATACTTTTGATGCTGCACCTGACGGACCAAATGGTACTGAAGGTATAATTTATACAGATGTTCTTGTAGAGGTATTATTTGCTGATGATAATGATGCAAATTTAACAAATGGGACACCTAATGATATAGCTATAATACAAGCATTTGCTCTTCATGGAATAACATTGTTGTCTAATGCTGTTATTGCTCATGCTCCTGTTACTATAGCACCTGGAAATATTGATATAGATATTAGTGCAAATATCTCTGCAACTTATTCTTGGGCACTCTCAAGCGCTAATTGTTTTTATAGATTAAATGATGATCCAAATTGGAATACATTATTAATGACTGCAAATGGAAATAATTTTACAACAACTATTCCTGCTCAACCAAATGGAAATATTGTTGCATATTATATTTCACTAACTGATAATTATGGTTTTGAATCTGGAATAAGTCCTCAAGAATCTAATGTTATCCCTTTAAAAGACGCTAATTTACCTTATTTTATAATGGTTGGTTATGAACTTTATGATGAAGAAGATTTTGATTTTAGTATTGGGTTTTGGCAAACAGGAGATCCTGCTGATAATGCTACCACAGGTATGTGGGAGATAGGTGCACCTATTGGGTCTTACGATAATCCAAATAGTTTGTCTGGAATGGTTCAGACGGCATATCAACATACTCCTAATGGGTATGCATGTGCATTCACACAAAATGCATCTTCTATAAATGATGGTATTGGAGCAAATGATGTAGATGATGGTCATACAACATTATATTCACCATATTATAATCTAACTTCATATACAAATCCTGCTTTTACATATTGGAGATGGTATACAAATAACCCATCTAGTGGAGCAAATCCTGGTGCTGATTGGTGGCAGGTTCTAATTACAGATGATGGTATAAATTGGCAATATGTTGAAAATACTATAAGTGCTGATCTAAGCTGGAGAAAAAATGCATTTAGAGTTACAGATTATGTTAATTTAACATCTTCTGTACAGCTTAAATTTATTGCTTCAGATAGTATAAGGCCTGGTCAGTATCTAGACGGAGGAAGTTTAATTGAAGCGGCTGTAGATGATTTATATCTTTATGAGAGTCTTAGTAATGGTACAGGTATAGATATCTTAGATAATTCAATAATAAAGCCAAAGTTAATTAGAGTAACAGATTATCTAGGTAGAGAAGTAGATCCTGAAAGAAATAAAAGTATTGGAAACTTAATTTATTATTTTGATAATGGAACTGTTAAGAAGAAAACAGTTTTTAGATAATTTATAATTCTAGAAATTTATTATTGTTATAAATTGCTAATGCTTTTCCCTTAAGTTTTTCTCCAATAAATGGACTATTTTTTGATTTAGATATAATATCATCATCTTCAAATTCCCATTTGTAATCTGGATTAAATATTGTGATATTAGCAGTATTTCCTTCCTTAATACTCGTTTCTTTTAGTCCTAGTATTTTTCTAGGGTTATTTGATATTTTTTCAATTATTTGATCTAGACTCATGTGTTTTTCTAGATTTTTATTTATTAGGCCAAAAGCACTTTCTAGACCTATTATTCCAAAAGCTGCATTGTCAAATTCAATTTTCTTCGTTTCAATTTCAAATGGGTTGTGATCAGAACTTATTACATCAATTGTTCCGTCTTTAAGGCCTTTTATGATTGCTTTGTTATCATCTTCTGTTCTTAGTGGGGGTAACACCTTGAATCTCGTATCGAAGTTGTTTACACTCTCTTCTGTAAGAAAGATATTGTGAAGAGCAACATCAGATGTTATATTTAATCCATTATTTTTTGCTGTATGTATTTTTTCAACACTTTCTTTTGTACTTATATAAGATTCGTGAATCCTGCTATCTGTATATGTACATAAAGTAATGTCTCTATCTACCATCATGTGTTCAGCAATGTTTGGAATACCTCTAAGTCCAAGCTGGGTGCTTATTTTTCCTTCATTTATGACTCCATTATTTTGAATTTTTTTATCATTAGGATAATTCATTATAAGTGAAGAAGTATTTTTAATATATAATAAACCAATTTTCATTAATTCATTACTCTGTATAGATTTTTTATCATCTGTGAATGCTACACATCCAGAACTAATCATATCATGAATTTCTACAATATTTTGTCCTTTTTGTTTTTTTGTTAAATTACCTGCTACTTGTATCTTTACAACACTATTATTATTAAATCCTTTGATATAATCTATCATTGTGCCATTGTCAATTGATGGGTATGTATTTGGCATTAATAGAACTTCGGTAAATCCTCCTTTTGCCGCTGCATTTAGACCATTATTAATAGTCTCCCTTTGTTCAAACCCAGGTTGTCCAAAATTCACATGCATATCAAGCCATCCTTGAGAAATATGTAGGTTATCTTTTTTGTAAACTTTTGTTTCTGCATCTATTCTAATAGATTTTCCTATTTTCTCAATAATATTATTATTGATTAGCACATCATAAGTCTTATTATTATACTTTGATGATGTGTCAATAATTTTTGCTTTCTTAATAAGTATTTTCATATTTTAATTAATTTTAAAAGTAGAATTTCTATTCCAAAAAACAATAATGAAATCATTAGACATGTTTTCCAGTAGTGTTGATCATTAATATTAGCATTAATTAATTGATTTATATTGTTGTTCTTGTTAATTATTATAGTGTTTTTGTCAAAAAGTTTCTTGATTTCATTAATTTCATAGAACCTATTATCGCTTTCTATATTGTTATAATTATAGGCAATATGGTCTACTACTTTTGTGTTGTTATATAGCTTATATTGGCCTGATTTTGATATTTGATTGTTTGTATAATATCTAGTCTTGCCATTTATCGTTTTTGTAGTTGGAATAATATCTGTAGACCTATTTCTCAGATGATAGATATTGTTATTGTTGTTTTCGGAAATAAAATAGCTTCCGTTTTGAATGGTGTAGTAGATATGGTTTTGATTAATTGAATTTGTTGCAATATTTAAGAAGGTAGGAACAAATAGAGCATGTTTTTTAAAATTACTTATAGCATCATTTAATGGAGCATTAAATATATATATATTGGCATCATCTGTATTGTAATGGCTTAGAAAAGTTTCGTTGTTTTCTAGAGTATATATAGGCTTTCTATTGGATTTTGTGTTTTTTGATAAGGAGTAGTGTGAATTAATTTTAGGGTAACTAATATTTTTAATAGATCCTTCAAAAACATTATTAAAAATAGGATGATCAACATGTGTTTTTTTAATGAAATAAGTGTTTGTGTCAATAGACAAGAAAAAATCTAATTCTAATGAGCTAAGAAATTCTTTGTATTCATTGTAGTTAATATTAATAGGAGGTATTATGATAATTGACCCTCCTTTGTTTATTAGTTTTTTTATAGAACTTAAAAGACCAGAGCTAATGACTTGAATTTCATTAATGATTAGTAGGTCTTGTTCTTTTATTTCTTGATAATTCAAATTAACAATAGATTTTTCGCTGTATTTGAAGTTAGTGGTATCATTCTTATATAATCTCTGAATATAATCTGATTCAAATTTTTCTTTAATATTTAGAATATTAATTTTATTGTTATTGATTAGGTTAAAGTGGATCTGGTTATCAAAGGTGATAGGGTGGTCAACAATACTAAATTCACAGATGTTTATAGAACTATCTAGATAGACACTAAATTTATATTCTTCTGAACTGTTTTTATTAATGCTTAGGAGTTGTTTAATCTTTGTTTTATTATTAACCCTTAGTGAGAGTGGAATCTCTTTTTCATTATCTGAATAATTAGTGATTTTTATAAAAACTTCTTGATTATTTTTTTTCAATACAGGCCCTTCTACCCAAACACTATCAACACTTAGATTTGAGTTTATTACACCTTGCAGAGGAATGAATAAAATTTTATCATTAATAGCATGATCTTTTTGAGTAATTTTCAGCGTATTTTTTTGAAGATCAGATATAATATAAATATAATCAGGATTGTTGCTTATTGTCTGTTTTCTATCTATTATCTGGCTTAAAGATTTAATATTAGGTGATGTCTCAATACTAGATATGGCTTGTTTAAAATTCTCTTTACTGTACCCTTTGTTATGTGTATTTAAGAAATCATTGGTAATTAGATAAAATTTTGATGATCCAGAATAGGATCTCGTTATTTCTATTGCTTTGTTTTTTGCTATATCTAATAGTCTTCCTTGTTCAGAAATGGCATCCATACTAAAGGAATTGTCAAGATATATAAAAATATCTTCTGATAGGTCTACTTCTTTATTTACAGGTATATATGGTTTGGCAAATGCTAGAACCAGGAAGCTTATTGCAAATATTCTACTTATCAAGATTAGTAGATTCTTGATATTTCGTTTTTTATTGTTTTTTGTCTTAATTTCTTCTAGAAAACGAATACTACTAAAAAAAACATTTTCATGTTTTCTGAAATTAAAAAGATGAATTAAAATCGGTATTGCTATTGCAAAGAGGCCAAAGAGAAGCTGTGGGTTTTGATAGATCATCAAAGTGCAAAGTTACACATTTTGATAATATGGACTTTATTTTAAGAAATAATTTTACCGTCAACCATTTCTAGTGTTCTGTTTGTCATCTTAGCTAGTTCTTTATTATGGGTTACGATAATAAAGGTTTGTTTAAGCTCCTGGTTTAATTTGATAAACAGTTCATGTAACTTTTTTGCATTTTGTGAGTCAAGATTACCTGATGGTTCATCTGCTAGGATAATTGCTGGTGAGTTTATTAATGCTCTTGCGATAGCTACTCTTTGTTGTTCTCCTCCAGAAAGCTCATTAGGCTTATGATTTTTTCTATCACTTATTCCGAGTAGCTCTAATAATTCTTCTGCTTTAGACTCAACATCTTTTTTGTTTTTCTTAGATATATAGCCGGGAATACAAATGTTTTCAAAGGCAGTAAACTCGACTAAGAGATTATGAAATTGGAAGATAAAGCCTATTTCTTGATTTCTAAATATTGACAGTTCCTCTGAAGAAAGGTTGTTGATTGATTTTCCGTTAATAGTACATTCTCCACTATCTGCTTTTTCTAATGTTCCTAAGATTTGTAATAAGGTAGTTTTTCCTGCTCCTGAAGCGCCAACTATTGAGATGATTTCCCCTTTATTTATTTCTAAGCTTACTCCCTTTAGAACATCTACATCCCCATAAGATAGATGAATATTTTCTGCCTTAATCATATCTAACTCTTCTTTTTTAGGTAAAGATAATCCAAATAATATACAATTTTAAGTGACAAGCTGTTTTCTTGCGGTAGGTTAAAAGAATCGTCAATATTATCAAGCCATCTATCTCTAATAACATTCGTTTCATTATCTATCCCATTTTTCCAGACAATACTTAATTGACTTCCAGGAGCAAACCACCAGCTAAGAGCAATATCAGAGGTCCATGTAGTATAGTTTATATCATATGCTTGTTCTGTTAATGGTACAGATACTGCTGATAGGTAGCCGTTATTATCTAGTTCTTGAAACTTAATATTTTCTACTTGATCAAGATGATATCTTAATTTAAAGGAAAAATCAATCTTGTTATTTATAATATATGATCCTGAGAGAACATTTGTAATCATGTATGTATTTCTTAGGGAGAAGAGAGGTATTGATAGTTCTTCATCATTTATTGAGAGATTGTCAACCCAGCCAATATCATTGTATTTATTTCTAATTGATAAAACATAAACCATTGATATTTTATCATTGAATCTATATCTAGGAGATATTCTCCATCTATATGCATGACTGGAATATAACGGGTTTATTGATCCGCCACCACCAAGATCTAAAGCAAATTTATTTCTATAGTCACTAGAAATAAATCCGCCTAAATTAATTGATTTTGATCTTTTAAGGGGATGATTAAGATCTCCTGTTCGGGCTTCATAATAATCTTCTCTTTCATATGGATTGGCTCCAATTTTAAGGTTTAAGAAAAGATAATTTTTTAACATGATACTAGTCTGTGCTTTTATATCAAGATTAACAAATTTATTATCTGTAAATAATGTTTCATGGTTGATGTTAAGATAGTATTTGGAAAAAATAAAATTCTTATTTTCTTTTAGTTGTTCATAACCTATCTCTAATCCATTAGAGATTTGATTGTTTGAATATAAAAAGCCAAGATCGTTAGGGTTGTATTTTTCATCTTCAAAAAATGTATATAATTCATAACGATAATTACCGCTGTTTTTTGCTACTGCTAATGCTCCAGTGAAACCAATAGTTGAGCTATCAGTATATAACTCTTGACTCATTTTTATATTTGCATCAAAAACATGTGTGTTTTTTGTGTTGTTTAATCGAGCAAATAATCCTGTTACATTTGCATCTTTTTCTGAATTGTTATTTGTCATATTAGTATTCATTATACTAATAGAAGAGCTGTTTTTAAGTGCTTTATCAATAATCAGAACATTATAGTTGGTTAGTGGTTTTTCTTCAGTCTTATTTGTTATTGCATTTAATCCTGCTATCCCTAGGCCATTCTTGGTTCTTCCGCTTATTTTTGTAGCATTTAAAAGATCATTATCAAGTCTTCTACTGTAGAACATTTCTCCTCCTTTATTAAAAAGCTCTATACCTTCATTAAAGAATTGCCTATTTTCTTCATATTTTATTTCAAAAGGGGATAAGTTAAGCACCATAGCATCTGAAGCAACTTGTCCAAAATCAGGTATTAGAGTCATATCCAAAGTAAAACTCTCATTTATTCCATATTTTAAATCCATTCCATAATTATAAGGAAAGGTGGTTTCTCCATCATATGAGTCAGCATAAATAGAGGCATATGGCATAAATGATAATCTTAATGGACTTTTAATATTTTTGATTCCTTTTAACAGGCCTGATTGTAATGCATAGTTTTCATATTCTACGTCAATAGGATTCCAGCTGTAATCTTCTCTGTATCTTCTTATGGTTCTTGCCATGTTTAATGCCCATGATTTGTTGTCATTTGGGAATCTGAGCTGAGAGAATGGAATAGCTAATTCTGCTGACCAGCCGTCTTTATTAATGTTAACTGCAGATTTCCAGACTGCATTCCAGTTCTTGTCAATACCAGTTTTCGAGAACTTTCTATCGATTTGAACACCAGCAGCAGTAACCACAAAATTATATTCAACCTGAGTATTGCTGAATGGATCAATCCATATTCCAAATTTGTCATTATTTTTATTCTCGTCATCCCTTTTAGAGAGCTCTTTCAATATACTGTCAGGCGAATTGTCATACATCATGATTCCAAAATATATGTTCTTACTATCATAACATATTTTAACTTCTGTTTTTTGGTTTTTTCTTTCAGCTTTCCCGTTATTAGGTTCTATCTGAGTAAAATTATTAGCTATATCTAAATTATTCCATACTCTATCATCTAATATTCCGTCAATTTTAGGGTTTTCAGAAATCTTTTCTATAGTATATGTCTTCTTCATATTAAATTGACCTATTGATAATAGGGGAATTAAAAGAAGAGTAAAAAGGAAGTTGATTTTCATTTTTGACTAAAATATGTGCAAAAATATAATTTATTGCCATATAGATGTTTGTATTTAGAATCAATCATATATTTTTACATCATTAAAATTTAGCCATGAATTTACACGAATATCAAGGAAAAGAATTGTTAAGCAGTTTTGGTGTTAGAATACAGCGAGGAATTGTAGTTTCTACACCTGATGAGGCTGTTAAGGCTGCAGAGAAGTTGAATAAAGACACAGGAACTAGCTGGTGGGTAATTAAAGCACAGGTACATGCTGGAGGAAGAGGTAAAGGAGGTGGGGTTAAGTTAGCTAAATCTCTTGATCAGGTACGATCTATTTCAGATGATATACTTGGAATGCGTCTTATTACTCCTCAGACTTCTTCAGAAGGAAAGCTTGTTCATCAAGTGCTTATTACTGAGGATGTGTATTATCCAGGTGAGAGTGAAACAGATGAATATTATATGTCTGTACTACTTAATAGATCAACAGGAAGGAATATGATTATGTATTCTACAGAGGGAGGGATGGATATTGAAACAGTAGCTGAGAAGACTCCTCATTTAATATTCACTGAAGAGATTGACCCAAGTATTGGTCTGCAATCTTTTCAATGTAGAAAAGTTGCTTTTAATCTAGGTTTGTCAGGTCTTGCTTTTAAAGAGATGACAAAGTTTGTTTCATCATTATATAAGGCATATGTTAGTACAGATTCTTCTTTATTTGAGATAAATCCTGTTTTAAAGACTTCGGACAATAAGATAATGGCTGTTGATTCGAAGGTTTCATTAGATGATAATGCTTTATTTAGGCATAAGGATTATAGTTTGCTTAGAGATAAACGAGAAGAAGACCCTACAGAAGTAGAGGCAGGTGAGTATGGTTTAAATTTTGTAAAGCTTGATGGTAATGTTGGTTGTATGGTAAATGGCGCGGGTCTTGCTATGGCAACCATGGATATTATTAAGATGGCAGGAGGTAACCCAGCAAATTTTCTTGATGTAGGTGGTACTGCTGATGCGAAGAGGGTAGAGCAGGCATTTAGAATTATCCTTAAGGATGATAATGTAAAAGCAATATTAGTTAATATTTTTGGTGGAATAGTTAGATGTGATAGGGTAGCACAAGGGATTGTTGATGCATATAAAAATATAGGAGAAATAAATATTCCTCTTATAGTAAGACTCCAGGGTACTAATGCTAGTGAGGCAAAAAAATTAATTGATGAGAGTGGATTAAAAGTAGAATCAGTTATCCTTCTACAAGAAGCTGCTGATAAAGTAGCTGAAGTGCTTACCTAGTTCATTCTAAGAACACATCTGAGCACATTTTTGACCATCAATTGCTGCAGAGATAATTCCTCCTGCATATCCAGCCCCTTCTCCACAAGGATATAATCCCTTTATTTTAATATGTTCTAATGTTTTTGGGTCTCTAGGAATTCTTACTGGAGATGATGTTCTGCTCTCCGGAGCATGTACAATAGCTTCATTTGTAAAAAAACCTTTCATGTGTTTACCAAATTCTAAGAATCCTTTTTGAAGATTTTTAAGTATAAAATCAGGTAATAGCTCTTTGAGATTAGCAGATTCAACTCCAGGAAGATAAGATGTTTCTGCTACATCTTTTGATATTTTTCCATTTACAAAATCAACTAGTCTTTGTGCTGGTACTTTTTGGGTTTTACCTCCCATTTCCCATGCTTGTTGTTCTATTTTCTTTTGAAATGCTATACCAGCTAATGGACCTTGGCTTTTAAAGTCTTTAAAATCATCTATCTTAAGCTCAACTACTATTCCAGAGTTAGAAGTTGGGAAATCTCTTTTTGATGGCGACCATCCATTAGTAACTACTTCTTCTTGAGATGTAGCACATGGGGCAATTATTCCTCCTGGACACATGCAGAATGAATATACTCCTCTACCATTTATTTGTCGTGCAATAGAATATGGGGCAGGAGGCAGGTATTCTTCTCTTTGATTACACTTATATTGTATCTTGTCAATTAATTCTTGACTATGCTCTACTCTTACTCCTAAAGCAAAAGATTTTAGCTCTAATGAAATTCCTTTGTTGTTTAGTAGACTGTATATGTCTCTTGCTGAGTGTCCTGTAGCAAGAATAATTTTAGAGCAATTAATTATGGTTGAATTTTTTAATGTTATTGAATGGACTTTATTGTTCTTGATATTAATATCAGTTAATCTTGAGTTAAAATGTATTTCGCCTCCATAGTTTATAATTGTTTCTCTAATATTTTCAATGATTTTTGGCAACTTATTTGTTCCTATATGAGGATGAGCATCAATCTTTATCTGTTTAGTTGCGCCATGTTCTACTAGAATATCAAGGATTCTATTTACATCTCCTCTTTTTTTAGATCTTGTGTAGAGTTTTCCATCTGAAAATGTTCCGGCACCTCCTTCTCCAAAGCAGTAGTTAGAATCACTATTTACAATATGTTCTTTAGTAAGTTTAGCTAGATCACGCCTTCTGTTTCTTACTTTCTTTCCTCTTTCAATAATTATAGGTTTTAATCCTTTTTCTATTAATTGAAGTGCTGCAAATAATCCTGCAGGTCCAGCACCAATTATAATTATCTCTTTTGCTTTGCTTACATTCTTATATGTTGTCTTTTCTTCTTTAGTAATGTGTTTTTGATTGATATATATGTCAATTTTCAGGTTAATCTTAATTTTTTTTTGTCTAGCGTCTATTGATTTCTTTAGAATATCTAAGTGCTTTATGTTCTTTTTTTCAATATTAAAATCTTTAGAGATTTTTTTTAAGAGTAGATTTCTTTTTTCAGCACATTCTGGGCTTACCTGAATTTGTATTGTTTTTATCATGTATGTAAAGGTACATAATGAAATTTTCTTAACTAATAAATTATAGTCTTTATCGTTAGAGTTAAGTGTGATGGATATGAAAAAATATTTTAATTTTGAATATATGAGGGATGCTTTCTTATTATATTGTTTTTTCTTTTCTTTTATTTTTTCTTTTTCTCAGGAGAATATTACCGTTTCTCCTTTTATTGTTGTTGATGGAGAGACTATCTTTACATCAGATATTCCACAGTTAGATATTATCGAGTTTAAAGATGTAAATGAAAGAAAAAGCTTTTATAAACTTAGAAGGAGGGTGCTTAAGGTTTATCCATATGCACTAGAAACAAAATTTAAGGTTGATTCCTTAAATTATGCTTTGGATTCAATAGGAAAGAAAAGAAAAAAGAGAAAACATATAAGAAGTGTAGCTAGGGTAGTAAAGAAACAATATACTACAGCTTTAAAAAACCTTACCATGAAGGAAGGTGGGATTTTAATCAAACTAATATATAGAGAAACAGGTATTAGTACCTATGATCTTTTAAGGCAATATAAGGGGTGGTGGAGCGCTACTATGTGGCAAGCATTTGCTAGAATGTATGATCATAATTTAAAGTCAATTTACGATCCTGTTAATGTTCGGGAAGATATGTTTATCGATAAGATTCTTATTCAGGCTAAAAAAGAAGGAAGGATTAAGTCTCTATAGTTTAGAAAAACTTTTGCTTGTTACTTTGTCTTCTGAATATAAAGTTAAAGTATAGGTTCCTCTATTTAAATTATTGATATTCAGTTTTTTATAATAATCTGTTTTTAGAACAATTCTTCCTAATTGATCTGTTATTTCGATTCTATCAATATTATAATCAGTTTGTATATTTAATAGTTCGGCAGCTGGATTTGGATAGATATTGATTGATTGAGAAAGTTCATCTATTGAAGTAGATCCAGAGTTGTTTTCAAAATACATGAACATTTCTCCTTCAAGTCCAGATGAGATAATATCTAGATCTCCATCTCCATCAATATCAATCATCTCTGAATTTATTATAATACCTAAGTAACTTGTGTCTGGAGATAGGCCAAATGGATTTTGTGCTTGTAGAGACATTATTGGGTTTGTAGCACTTCCTTTATTTTGTTGATATAAAAATTTGTATTCAGAATTTCCAAAATCACCATAAGGGGTTGTTAATAAATCAAAATCACCATCTTGATCCAAATCTCCAAAGGAGGGAACTACTGGATAATATCCATTAGGAAATGTAATTCCAATTAGATTAACTTGAGGGGATGAAAACTGAGGATTATTCTGATCTCCTATATTTTCTAGATAAATCATATCTTGATTTTGGAGATAACCTTGATTTCCAAAGACAGATGATGAGCAAATCACATCATAATCACCATCACCATCAATATCTACAACATCAGAGGTAGCTATTATTGAATCTAGGCCTAATCCAAAAGAATTATTCTGCTGAGCGGCAAAGAGAGGAATACTTGGATTTCCTATATTTTCATAATATTTAAAAACGGTATTAACACTATACTCATATTGATAAGTCTGATAGTTATAGCTAGCATATGCACCCATGTATGTGGCAAGAATATCAAAATCACCATCATTATCAAGATCAACTAGGTTGTGTGATAGTAATGATATCGCAAGAGTCATGTTTTGCGGAGATGTTAGATTGAAAGGATTTTTAACTCCTAGAGAGAATTGAGGGTTTGTAGCGGATCCTATATTCTCGCAATAAATGAAAATATTATCCGAATAATATGAATAGTAGCTTGTATCAATTTCTTGAGTTTCATATAATAAATCTAAATCACCATCACCATCCATATCTGCAAATTGTGCTTTTCCAGGATAATAACTATACCCAAAAATATTACTGTTAGAATTTAAACCAAATGGGTTTTGTACAGGAGTGGTAAATGATTGTGCATTAATATGATTAGTGGTAGATAATCCAAATAAAATTGCAAAAGACCCAATAATATGCTTTAGTTTATTTATAGATATATTTCCTTTTAAGAGACTTACAAGGTTCTTAATTTTTGAGATTAATATATTTATCTCTTTAGAAATAATGCCATTTGAAATTTTTAAAAGATTTTCTAGATTATAAATATGGTTTTTTAGTTGACGTTCCTTTCTAGAAAAATGATTCTTTGGCATTGTTATAATTTGTTATACAATATTAGTTATTCTTTCTTTCTTTTCCAAAATGTTGATTCTGGGATGCTTAGACCTTCTTTATAATCATCACTTAATGTATTTAATATATTAGGCCTAATTTTATCTCTAAGAATATGTATATCATATATTTCGTCAAGTGAGCTTAAGTAATTTATTTTTCCTGCAATACTTGCAGTAGGCAGATGGACTATTACTATACCTGCTTGATTTGCTTTCTCAGCAAATGGTAATTTTCCAAAAGTTGAAGATTTTTTTCTAAGTTTTGATAGACCGATAAATAAATAATCTTTATGTAGGCTCATTCCTCTAACAAAACCACCAATTTTTACAATAACATCATAGGTGCCATTTTCTTTATTAATCTTAACTAACTCACCAGTTGCAGAGAGAAGAACATATAATTCATCATTGAATACTCTAGGAGTATGAGGCATTGCTAGTCCTTGAGCTATTATTTTATTGTGTTCAATATCATAGATTACACCTGTTTCTGTTATTTTTTCTCTCCAGCTTTGTGGAGAATTTCCATTATTGAAAGCAGTAGCATATTTTGGTTTTCCATTTAACATGGCCATTCCATTAAGATGACACCGATCTTCTGAGGTTATTTTATCTATCTGCGGTGGAGACCAAAAGGGAGTGAAGTTATAATTATCATCAATTTTTACTATACATGAAAATAAGGTATTAACAGCATATAATTCATTGTTTATTCCAAAACTTAGATCATGAATATCTAGACCTCCTGTATGAAAGGTTGACCTTGGCATATATAAAGCATCATATTTATTAGGAGCTTTTGGATAGTAAAGAGCAAGCTCGGGAGAATTTTTAAAAATTATAATTTCATCCTTACATGCTAAGGCTAGTTTTTGTTGATCGAAATCTTCAGCAATACCCATGGCTTTATGAAAATTTCTAGGTAGTTGTGTTAATGAGTCTTCATCTTTTGCAGATATAAATACTAATTTACCAGCTTGATATGTAGATATAGCAATGGTGCAGTTAAGTTTTTGAAGTAGTTCTGGTACTTGTGCACTAAATTGACAACTAAATGGCGCTAAGGCCTTATTTTCGTCATTATTGGTCATCTATTTTCTGAATTGGGCAGCAACTTTTTTATTTCTAGGCCCTTCTGAATAATCATAGAATCCTTGACCAGTCTTTATTCCAAGAGTATTATTATTTACCATGTCAACAAGAAGTGAACAAGCTTTGTATTTCTCATCTTTAAAACCATCGTACATAACCTCAAGAATTGATAAGCAAACATCTAATCCAATAAAATCAGCCAAATGTAATGGGCCCATTGGGTGTGACATACCTAAAATCATTACTGTGTCAATTCCCTCTACATCACTAACATTTTCATTTAGAGTATGTATTGCCTCATTGATCATAGGCATTAATATCCTATTTGCTACAAAACCTGGGGCATCATTAACCTCTACAGGTATTTTATCTAGTTTTCTGCTTAAAGTCATTATTAAGTTTGTAACCTCATCAGAGGTTTCTTTTCCTCTAATTACTTCAACAAGTTTCATAATCGGGACAGGATTCATAAAGTGCATCCCTATTACCTTATCCTTTCTATTAGTCTTGTTAGCAATCTGTGTTATTGAAATAGATGATGTATTGGTTGCCAGAATGGTATCATCTTTACATATACTATCTAGATCTTTAAAGATTTTTAGTTTCAGATCAATATTTTCTGTTGCTGCCTCTACTACTAAATCACTTTCTTTAACGCCAGAATCAAAATCAGTTGTTGTTGTAATCTTTTTGAGTGTATTTATTTTTTCTTCATTAGTGATTTTTTCTTTTGTTACCATGCGATCTAAATTCTTAGTTATAGTAGCAATTGCTCTATCTAAATTTTCATTTGATATATCTACAATTGTTACATTGTAATTTTTCTGTGCAAATGCATGAGCAATTCCATTTCCCATTGTTCCTGCTCCAATAATTGTTATGTTTTCCATTTTTTCGTTATTAATTTAATATAAAATCTTGACGTTGTCAAAACTAATTTCTTCACTGATACTAGGATCATTTCTTCTCATATTTATAAATACTTTAAAAGAAACAGCGCCAATACTTTCACTAACTGTAGAGGTTAGGTTAATATATATTTTATTCCAGTCTTGCTTTGGAGTCACCCAAAGAAGTTCTCTTTTAACTACATCCTGAGAATAATTAATATACATTCCAACTAAGAATTCAGTGCTAGATTTATAGTCAATTTCTAAATATACAGGAGCTCCTTGCTGAGGTAAGATTAAATCTTGTGTAGAAGCCTCAAAATTAATGTTAGGAGTATCAATTTTTGCATAAGCATAATGATTTTGATTTTCTGATATTATTGAAAAATCTATTTCACTATTTAAAGTTGAATCAATAATAGTTCCCGAGCTTTCAAAATCTTCTATTTGATCTGGAGCTGGAGTAAATTCATCATTATATGTGAAAATAGGGGAGATAATTTTACTCTCATCTTGATTTAGTTCAATTGTGTCAAAATAACTATTATAAAATGGATATTGTATCCTTGTTGATGCAATGCCATTTGCTTTTACTCCTGCTTTAATTCGTATATTTTGTATTCCTTCATTTAGTATTGGAAATTCAACAGGCATCTCATAGACTCCCTGTAGATTATCATCTATATAGAACCATACATCAGTTATATTATCTGTGTTTGCTCCAAAATCTTGATTGTATAATAAGTCTACATCATCAATTTTAACATATGAAGGGATATCATTATTTTCCTTATTACATGAGAAGAAAGAAAAAATTAATATGAAGTATAAGATCCTTTGTAACATTTATTTCTCTTTTAACAATATGTTGTGTATTTAATTTTAGTGTTATTTAAGTTTCTAACTGATAATATCTTTCTTTTGTATAAAGATTTTTCAAAAATACACTTAATACAATTATTATAATAATCCTATGAAAGATACTTTTTTACATAAAGGTTTAAGAAAGAAATTAGTTGATGATCTTTCTAGTAGGGGAATTAATAATCAAGAGATTCTTGATGCAATAATGAATATTCCTAGGCATTTATTTATGGATAATGCATTTGTAAATTTTGCTTATCAGGATAAAGCTTTTCCAATTGGTTCTGGTCAGACAATATCTCAGCCCTATACTGTAGCTTTCCAAACAGAATTATTAGATATTAAACCTTATCAGAAGATTCTTGAAATCGGTACTGGTTCTGGTTATCAAGCTGCAGTTTTACATGAATTGAATACTCATGTTTATACAATTGAACGTCAGAAAGATTTATTTAAGAAAACTAAAGAATTTTTACCTTCAATTGGATATCAATGTATGTTTTTCTATGGAGATGGTTATAAAGGATTAGAAAAATTTGCTCCTTTTGAGAGAATTATTATAACTTGTGGAGCACCAAAAATTCCTCAATCTTTAGTCGATCAATTAAAAGTAGGTGGAAGAATGGTAGCACCAATAGGAGATGGAGATATTCAAGTAATGCATTTAATTGAAAAGATATCTGAAACTGAAACTAAAATAACTACTCATGGTAAATTTTCTTTTGTTCCCATGCTAAATAATAAACAAAATGGAAATTAAGGATTCTGTAGGAAATGTACTTAGTAATGGCGATACAATTGTTTTATCAAAAACTCTAAAAATTAATATTTAATCTAAATTTTTTAACAATATTTCACATCCCTTTTGAATTTCATCTAAAGTAATAGTTAATGGTGGTGTTATTCGTATTGAACTATCATTAAATAAGAAATAAAATAGAAGTAAACCATCTTTCATACAATTCTCTACTATCTTATTGGTTTCAAGATTATCATATAAATCCAATGATAGCATAAGGCCTTTTCCACTAATACTTCTTATTTTTGTGTGTACTAGTAGTTCTCTAAATAACATTTCTTTTTCATTAATATCTTTAATAATGTTATTGTTTAGAATGTAATCTAATGTAGCATGACTTGCTACACAACCAATAGGATGTCCACCAAAAGTTGTTATATGTCCTAATTTTGGATTATGAGTTAATTTATTCATATTATCCCATGATGAAATAAATGCTCCAATCGGGAATCCACCACCCATACCTTTTGCAATACATAAAATATCTGGAATTAAATCAGTGTTTTCAAAGCCAAATAGTTTTCCAGTTCTTCCAAAACAAGTCTGAATCTCATCAAATATTATTAGTACATCATTTACACTACAAATCTTTTTAAGTTGGTTGAGAAAATCTTGAGATGCTTCTATAAAACCACTTGCTCCTTGAATAGTTTCTACAACAACAGCAGATGTTTTATCTGTAATTTTTTTTAAGCTTTCAATATTGTTATATATGATTTGATTACAATTAGGTAAAAGAGGTCTGTAATTTGATTTATATTCTTCATTTCCCATAATACTCAGAGCACCATGAGTAGATCCGTGATAAGAATTTTTACAAAAAATGATTTCTGATCTTTTGTTAATTCTTTTTGATAATTTAATTGCTCCTTCAATTGCTTCAGCTCCAGAATTTGTAAAATAAGTTGTGGACAAAGAATCAGGTAAATTATCAGCTAATAGCTTTGCAAGTTTGTATTGAGGGTCTTGAATATATTCACCATACACCATAACATGAGAATATTTATTAATTTGATCCTGTACAGCCGTAGTAACTTGTTCATTACAATGACCTAGAGAACACGCTGAAACTCCAGCTACAAAATCTAAATATTCTTTATTATCATAATCTTTTATATATGAGCCACTGGCAGATTTTACATGCAATAGGGAAGGGCTTGGAAAGGTTTGTGCCTGATACTTTTTATAAATATTAATAATATCAGTCATATAATATTATTTCCTAGAGAGTACCTTTTTTGATGCTTTAACTATATCTATTGAAGTTAATCCATATTTTTCCATTAGCTGCCTAGGTGTTCCACTCTCTCCAAAAGTATCATTAACTCCTACCATTTCTAGTGGAGCAGGCATTTCTCTTGATAATAACTGGGCTACACTATCACCTAATCCTCCATTGAGCATGTGTTCTTCAGCAGTAACTATACATTTTGTTTTTGATACGGAATTAATTATAATATTTTTATCTAGTGGTTTTATTGTATGGATATTAATAACTTCAGCACTGATATCTATTTTTTCTAATGCTTTTGAAGCTTCAATAGCTTCCCAGACTAGATGACCAGTTGAAACTATTGTTACATCTTTTCCTTCATTAATTTTTATTCCTTTGCCAATTTCAAATTTTTGGTTTTCTAATGTAAAGTTAGGTACTTTTGGTCTACCAAAACGCAAGTATACTGGTCCAAAATGATCAGCAATTGCAATTGTTGCTGCTTTGGTTTGATTATAATCACATGTGTTGATTACAGTCATATGAGGAAGCATCTTCATCATGCCAATATCTTCTAATACTTGGTGAGTAGCACCATCTTCTCCTAAGGTTAATCCTGCATGAGATGCACATATTTTAACATTTTTGTTTGAGTATGCTACTGATTGACGTATTTGATCATAAACTCTAGATGTTGAGAAGTTAGCAAATGTGCCGGTAAAAGGAATCTTTCCACCAATAGTCATACCAGCTGCTATCCCAATCATATTTGCTTCTGCTATTCCAATTTGGAAGAATCTATCAGGGTGATTATTTTTAAAATCATTCATCTTTAGAGAGCCTGTTAGATCAGCACATAATGCAACAATATCCTTGTTTTTCTTTCCCAGTTCTGTTAATCCAGCACCAAAGCCTGATCTAGTATCCTTCATTTCCATAATTAGTAGATTTTAATTAGTTGTGATTTTCCTGATTTAATAATAAATGATTTTTCATTTGTATAAATATATTTTTTTGAAGATTTTGCCCTGTATACTACGCTGTACTTTCCTGGGAGTAATGTTAATTTATACTGATTAGATTCTCCATTAAATTTATATATTTCAGTTAGTTTGTCCCCATCTTTTAGGTATACACCACCAAATCCTTTAGCAGGTAGAAGAATATTTGCAAGCCCTGTACTTGGGAGTTGGAGTTTTGTTAATTGGTTGTGATTAATTCTAATATTCTGAAAATATTGTCTTGGGAGCGTAAGTAATTCTATATCATAAAAGCCAGTTATATAATTTTGAGTGGTATTTATATTTTGAACATTAATTGTCTGATTTTCATTAACTCTTTTTACAATAAATTGATAATCTTTTTTTGTGTTTAATACAATCTTTAATTTCCCTTGTGGCGTTTTTAATGGTATTACTGTGTGTTCTCCAGGGATAACAGTAATAATATCTGATTCTACTGGAGGGATAGTATGGGCAACTACTCTATATTTTAGTACTGGATCAATAATCATTGTATCAGGATTACCCATATTATTCATTGTATGAATAAAATTGTATTTAACTATATCAGTAAAATTATCATAAAAGGTTAGAGGAATATTTGTTTCAGTGGGTTCACCTAGAGAGTCTAGTAGATTTACTTGTGTTGTTGTATTGTCTATAACATGGGAGATAACTATATTAAGAATATTTGAAAAGTCTCTTTCATTTGCAGCGTCAAAGAATGTTCCAACACAGTCTAGTTTCTTTTGCCATGATTTGTCTAGACCAATTCCAATAACAAATGGTTTTAATATTATGCCTTTTTTTGCAAATAATCTAGCAACGGCACAAGGGTCCATTCCACATTCTTCTTTTCCATCTGTTATTAGTATGACAATATTTCTAGAGTTATCTAATGGAAAGTCTGCTGCTGCTGCTTCTAGAGATCGAGCAATAGGAGTTGTTCCTTTGGCTTTTATCATGCTTAATTTTCCCTTAACTCTGTCAGCAAATATTGATGATGGGATAAAGTTGATTTCTAATTTTGTGTCATCACATTCTTGAGGCGGATAACTTCTCTGATGTCCATATACTCTTAGAGCAAGCTCTAGATTTTCAATATCTTTAAGAGAATCTGTAATATTTATTAATAGTTCTTTAGCAATATCAATTTTTCTTCCACTTTGCCATCTGCCTAACATAGATTGTGATGCATCAAAAACAAATAATATTCTATTTGTAGGGTCTTTTTTTACTTGACAATATGAGTCTTGATTAATTAAAATTAATCCAATAAGAATAAATAATATTTTAAATTTTTTAGTAATCACCTAGAGTCTCAGTATTTTGAGATAATGCTGAAGCTAATTGTTCATCGTTAGGAGCATTTCCATGCCACTTATGTGTGCCCATCATAAAATCTACGCCATTCCCCATTTTAGTATGAAGAAGAATAGCGATAGGCTTTTGTTTTCCTGTCATTTCTTTTGCTTGAGATAATGTGTGAGAAATTGATTGTAAGTCGTTTCCTTCAATAACTTCTAAAAGCTCCCAATCAAAGGCATTAAATTTTGCTTTAAGATCTCCCATTGGAAGCACATCATCAAGAGATCCATCAATTTGTTTTTTATTATAGTCAATTGTTGCAATGATATTATCAATCTTATTGGCTGATGCATACATTATCGCTTCCCATATTTGTCCCTCTTGTAATTCTCCATCTCCATGTAGTGAATAGATCAAATGATTGTCATTATTTAATTTTTTTGTTAATGCTGCTCCAATTGCAACCGATAGGCCCTGACCTAAAGAACCTGAAGCAACTCGGATTCCTTCAAGCTTTTCATGTGTTGTTGGGTGGCCTTGTAATCTACTATTGAGTTTTCTAAATGTTGCAAGTTCTTTAATATCAAAATATCCTGATCTTGCTAATACAGAATATAAAACAGGAGATATATGTCCATTAGAAAGAAAAAATAAATCTTCATTTATTCCGTCCATTTCAAATGATATGTTGTGCTTCAAATGATTAAAATATAAGATAGATAAGAATTCTGTGCATCCTAATGAACCTCCTGGATGGCCAGAGTTATTAGTATGAACCATTCTTAGTATATCTCTTCTAATTTGAGTACATATTTCTTCTAATTCTTTAATTGATTTCATTTAGCTGTTGTTTAATATGTAAATTTAAAGTTTACGTTTGTCTTTTGTATTGTTAAAATAAATATGTAAAGTATTTTATTAACGTATTATTGACAATTATTATTTTAAAAGTTATTTGAATTTTTAAACTTGATATTTATTAATATTGCAGAAATTAATTTTTAAAATTTATGGCACTTAAATGTGGTATTGTTGGTCTTCCAAATGTTGGTAAATCTACCCTCTTTAATTGTTTGTCAAAAGCAAAAGCTCAATCAGAGAATTTTCCGTTCTGTACAATAGAACCAAATATTGGAGTTATTTCTGTTCCTGATAAGCGATTAGATGAAATTGCAAAATTAGTTAAGCCTCAAAAGATTATTCCTACAACAGTTGAAATTGTTGATATTGCAGGTTTAGTAAAAGGAGCAAGCAAAGGAGAGGGCTTAGGAAATAAATTTCTTGCTAATATTAGAGAGACTAATGCATTAATACACGTTATAAGATGTTTTGATGATGATAATGTAGTTCATGTTGATGGTTCAGTTGATCCAATTAGAGATAAAGAAACAATTGATATGGAACTTCAAATTAAAGATCTTGAAACTTTAGAAAATATTAAAGAGAAGAATTTAAAGATTGCAAAATCTGGTGATAAACAAGCACAGAAAAATATAGTTTGTTTAGACAAGTATATAGGTCATATAGAGCTTGGAAATCCTGCAAGAACTTTTGATGCAAATGAAGATGAGCAATCACTTGTTTCTTCCTTAAATTTAATTACAATGAAGCCAGTTTTATATGTTTGTAATGTAGATGAGTCTTCTGTATTAGATGGAAATGATTATGTGTCTTTAGTTAAAGCATCAATAAAAGATGAACAAGCACAAGTATTAACTATTGCTACGGCAATTGAAGCAGAGATTGCCGAACTAGAATCAATAGATGAGCAACTTCTTTTTTTAGAAGAGATGGGGCTTGATCAGCCTGGGGTTAATCATTTAATTAGTTCTACTTATAGCCTTTTAAATTTACAAACATATTTTACTGCAGGTGAGAAAGAAGTTAGAGCTTGGACTATTGTTAAAGGAACAAAGCCACCTAAAGCAGCAGCGGTTATTCATACTGATTTTGAGAAAGGGTTTATTAGAGCTGAAGTAATCTCTTATGATGATTTTATTAATTATGGTTCTGAACAGAATTGTAGAGATAACGGTAAGCTTTCCATTGAAGGTAAAGACTATATAGTTAATGATGGAGATATTATGCATTTTAGGTTTAATGTGTAATACTTGATATAAAGTTGATAAAATTGTTGATAAGAGCTTCTGGAAAATTCATATTTTATTTTCAATATATTTTATTTTTGTTTCTCATTTTAAAAATTAATCTAGATAAATCTATTTATGACTAATAATCAATATACTGAAGATAGTATTAAGTCGCTTGATTGGAAAGAGCATATTAGACTTAGGCCTGGAATGTATATTGGAAAGATGGGTGATGGTTCTTCTCCAGATGATGGTATATATGTTTTGCTAAAGGAGGTAATAGATAACTCTATTGATGAATATGTAATGGGTAATGGAAAATCAATTGAATTATCTATAAAAAACAATAATGTAACTATCAGAGACTTTGGACGTGGTATTCCTCTTGGAAAAGTTGTAGATGTTGTTTCTAAGATTAATACAGGAGCAAAATATGATTCTAAAGTTTTTAAAAAATCTGTTGGGTTAAATGGTGTTGGATCAAAAGCTGTGAATGCTCTTTCATCACATTTTCAAATTAAATCTATAAGAGATGGTAAAAGCAAACTTGTTGAGTTTTCTCGTGGTGTAATAACTAATGAAGAAGATATACAGGATAATTCAGGAAGAAAAGGTACAAAAGTGAGTTTTATAGCAGATAAAGAGCTTTTTGGTAACTATAGATTTATTAATGAGTACATTGAAAAGATGCTATGGAATTATTGTTATCTAAATACTGGATTATCAATCCTATATAATGGAAATAAATTTTATTCTGAAAAAGGATTGTATGATCTTTTAGATCAGAATACAGATGCTGAATTATTATATCCTATAATTCATTTAAAAGGAGAAGATATTGAGGTAGCAATTACTCATTGTAAAAATCAATATTCTGAGCAGTATTATTCTTTTGTTAATGGTCAGCATACAATTCAAGGAGGAACACATCAGGGCGCATTTAGGCAGGCAATTGTTAAGGTTGTAAGAGAGTTTTTTAACAAGAGTTATGAGGCTGCTGATATTCGCCAAGCAATAAATGCTGCTATTAGTATAAAGGTTATAGAGCCAATATTTGAGTCTCAGACAAAAACTAAACTTGGTTCAACTGAAGTAGAACCAGATGGAGTAACTGTCCATACTTTTATCCATGATTTTCTAAAAAAACATTTGGATAACTTCCTACATAAGAATCCTGAATCTGCAGAAATCCTTCAAAAGAAAATACAACAAGCAGAGCATGAAAGAAAAGCAATGGCAGGGGTTAAAAAATTAGCTAGAGAGAGAGCAAAGAAGGCTAATTTACATAATAAAAAATTACGTGATTGTAGAATTCATTATAATGATCATAACAAGGAAGAAAGAGTAGATTCTACTTTGTTTATAACTGAGGGAGATTCAGCCTCTGGATCTATTACTAAAACACGTGACATTAAGACGCAAGCTGTTTTTAGTTTAAGAGGCAAGCCTCTTAATTCATATGGTTTAACTAAAAAAGTTGTTTATGAAAATGAAGAATTTAATTTATTGCAATCTGCTTTAAATATTGAGCAAGGTATAGATGATTTAAGATATAATAAAATAGTTATTGCTACTGATGCTGATGTTGATGGAATGCATATTAGATTGCTTTTAATTACTTTCTTTCTCCAGTTTTTTCCAGAATTAGTCAGGGAAGGTCATGTATATATACTTGAGACACCTTTGTTTAGGGTGAGAAATAAAAAGAAAACAATTTATTGTTATAATAATAAAGAAAGATTAAAGGCACTTGATAAATTAGGTAAATCTGCAGAAATCACAAGATTTAAAGGGCTTGGAGAGATATCACCTAATGAATTCAAACACTTTATTGGATCTGATATGAGGTTAGATCCTGTAATAATTGGTAGTGAAGCTAAAATCCATGAAATTTTAAAATATTTTATGGGTAAAAACACACAAGAAAGACAAGATTTTATAATTAATAATCTAAAAATAGAAGAGGATTTAGTGCATGAGTATGACCAAGATATTGATTAAAAATAATAAAAGAGTAAAAAAAATATATTTTATTCTTCTTTGTTATCTTATATTATTTATAATAGTTCCATTTCTTGTATTGATGAAGCTAGAAAATTCATTGATTTCGGTTTTTTTGACTAATAACCCTTATGTGCTAATAATTTTACTAATTATCTTTTGTTATTTTTTATTTATAGGGGTTTATTATACTTATTTTAAGATAGATTCTTATATAATTAATATTTCTAGTTCTAAATTAGATTCAAAGGATAATATGTTGGATATTAAGCATAGCATGTTAGAAAATTTCTTTTTTAAAAAATCAGTTTTTTCTTGGAATACTGTTTTGTATATTAATTTTATGAAGAAAAAAGATAGTTTTGTTACAAGAAAATTTTATTTTTCATTATTAGGTGATAAAGAGAAAGAAAAGATAACTTTAGAGCTTAAAAGAATTCTTAAAAAAGATTAAGATGGCTGAAGTAGATGAAATAAATTTAGAAGATGATAATAACCTAAAAGATATCATCCATGTTTCTGGAATGTATAAAAATTGGTTTCTTGATTATGCATCTTATGTAATATTAGAGAGAGCTGTTCCTAATATATATGATGGCTTAAAGCCTGTTCAAAGGAGAATCCTACATTCATTAAAGGAGCTTAACGATGGTAGATATCATAAAGTAGCTAATGTTATTGGTCATACAATGAAGTATCATCCACATGGAGATGCTTCTATTGGTGATGCAATGGTTCAAATAGGTCAGAAAGATTTATTGCTTGATATGCAGGGTAATTGGGGAAATGTTTCTACAGGAGATAGAGCTGCTGCACCAAGATATATAGAAGTTAGATTAACTCCTTTTGCTCTTGATGTTGCATTTAATAAGAAGATTACTAAATGGAACTCTTCATATGATGGCCGAGGTAAGGAGCCAGAGACATTACCTGTAAAATTTCCACTTTTATTAGCTCATGGAGTAGAAGGAATAGCAGTTGGTCTATCAACTAAGATATTGCCTCATAATTTTAATGAATTGATTGATGCTTCTGTTAAAGTCTTAAAAGGAGTTAAGCCAAAAATATTTCCAGACTTTTTATCTGGAGGTATGGCTGATTTCACTAATTATAATGACGGTAAAAGGGGCGGAAAAGTTAGGGTTAGAGCAAAAATTAAATCTGTAGATAAGAATACATTGCATATAACAGAACTGCCATATTCTACTAATACATCTTCTTTAATTAATTCAATTATAAAAGCTAATGATAAAGGAAAAATTAAAATTAAAAAGATTGAAGATAATACAGCAGAGAATGTTGAGATTTTAATAAAGTTGCCAGCAGGTATTTCTCCTGATAAAACAATCGATGCTTTATATAGGTTTACTGATTGTGAGTTCTCTATTTCTCCTTTATCATGTGTGATTAGTGATAATCAACCTATTTTTAATGGTGTTTCTGAGCTTCTTCAGCAATCAACAGAACATACAGTAAATCTTTTAACTGCAGAATTAGAGGTTAATCTTAAAGAATTACAAGATAAGTGGCATTTTTCTTCCTTAGAAAGAGTCTTTATTGAAAACAGAATATATCATTCTATTGAAGAGTTAGAAGCATGGGATGAGATAATTAATACAATTTTCAATGAACTTAAACCATTCTGCAATCACCTATTAAGAGATGTTACAAAGGAAGATATTGAAAAATTAACAGAGATTAAGATTAAAAGAATAACAAAATTTGATCTTGATCGGGCAATAAAAGAGATTAACAATCTAGAAAAAAGAATTAAAGAGGTAGAATACAGTCTTAATAATATTACTGAGTATGCTATTAATTATTTTAAGGACTTAAAGAAGAAATATGGTGCTGATAAGAAAAGAAAAACAGAGATAAAAATATTTGAAAGTATTGATGCTACAAAGGTTGTTGTAGCAAACAAAAAATTATATGTAAATAGAGAAGAAGGTTTCATTGGAACCTCTTTAAGGAAAGATGATTTTATTAGTGATTGCTCTGATATTGATGATATAATTGTTATTAGAGATAATGGATTAATGCAGGTTGTTAAGATAGATTCAAAGGTTTTTGTTGGGAAAGGAATTATTCATGCTGCTGTTTTCAAGAAGAAAGATGCCAGAACAATTTATAATATGATTTATTTTGACGGAAAATCTGGTTATTCAATGATGAAAAGATTTAATGTTAGTAGTATTACTAGAAATAGAGATTATGTTCTTACTAGATCAGATACTAATTCTAAAATTATTTATCTAACATCTAATCCTAATGGAGAAGCTGAGAAAATAACGATTCATTTAAGAAAGGTTCAACGTTTAAAAATATTAAAATTTGATTATGATTTTGCTGATTTATCTATTAAGGGAAAAGGATCTGTTGGTAATATCTTAACAAAAAACAGGGTTAGAAAGATAGAATTAAGATCAGAAGGAGTTTCTACATTATCTGCTAGAAAGATATGGTTTGATCCTAATGTTAAAAGATTAAATGTTGAAGCAAGAGGTGATTTATTAGGTGATTTTGCAGCAAATGATAGAATATTAATAATTAATCAGGATGGAACTATTGGGCTTAAGAGTTTTGATATCTCAACACATTTTGATGAAAACATGATTTTAATTGAGAAACATAATCCATCTAAGCCTATATCGGCTATTTATTTTGATGGTAAAAAACAAAACTATTATGTTAAAAGGTTTTTAATAGAATCATTAAGTCAGATATTTTTATTTATTTCTGATCATAAAGATTCTTTTTTAGAACTTGTTTCTACCGATTGGAGGCCTCAGATTGAAGTTATCTATAAAAAAGAAAAAGGAAAAGAGAGGAAAAAAGAGGTCGTAAGTATAAAAGATTTTATTTCAATAAAGGGAGCAAAATCATTTGGAAATAGATTGTCGCCAAATAAAATAAATAATATAAATCTATTAGAGCCATTAGAGTATACTGAAGAAGCTCCCGATCTGGTTGATATACCATTAACAATCACAAATAATGATGATCAAGATAACACTCAGACATCTTTAGAACTATAAAATTTATAAAACATGAAAAAATATTTATTATCAATAATCTTCATACCTTTTAGTTTGCTATCTCAATCTAATTATAACTTGTCTTTAATAGGGACTTATGATAATTATAATTCAGAAGGAAGTGATATTTGGGGATGGGTAGACCCTATGAATGGTAGTGAATATGCACTTGTAGGATTGAATGATGGATTTTCTGTTGTTGATGTGACAAATCCATCAAACCCTATAGAAGAGTTCTTTATTAATGATGTTAATTCAACTTGGCGAGATATTAAAACTTGGGGGCATTATGCATATATTACTACTGATCAAAATGATCCAGGTCTCTTAATTGTAGATTTAAGTGATATGACAGGAAACACTTATTATTATAGAACAGTCTTTACTAATAGTAATGGTTCTAGTATAGAATTTACTAACGCACATAATTTATATATTGATGAGAATGGTATAGCTTATATCTTTGGAGCATCTTCTAACACTGGTAGTTCTCCAACAGATGGTGTGATTTTTTTAGATGTAGATACAGATCCTATTAATCCAATATATCTTGGGGAGTGGGATGATTTTTATGTTCATGATGGCATGACAAGAGGTGATACCATGTATGTTGGTTGTGTTTACGAAGGTGATCTTTATGTTGTTGATGTGTCAAATAAATCTAATCCAAATAATTTGGGTCATATAGGCACGCCTAGTGATTTTACTCATAACGCATGGGTTTCTGATAATGGAGACCATGTTTTTACAACTGATGAACAATCTGATGCTTATATTGGGTCATATGATATAACAGATCCAAATAATATTCAGGAAGTAGATAGAATTCAATCAAATCCAGGATCCAACTCTATTCCTCATAATGTTCATGTTGATGGTAATTTTCTAATTACATCATATTATAGAGATGGGACAGTTGTACATGATATTACATATCCTAATAATTTAATACAAGTTGCGTATTATGATTCTTCACCATTATCGGGAGATGGATTTGATGGTTGTTGGGGTACTTATCCTTTTTTACCTTCTGGAAATATTATTTCCTCTGATATAAATAGTGGAAATAACAATAATGGGAGATTACTTGTTTATGGTAGAGATTTTCTGCAGGCGTGCTATCTACAAGGGAATGTGACTGATATAACGAATTCTAATCCATTAACAAATGCAACAGTTGAAATTGTTAATTCATTATTAAGCGTAACATCTTCAACTGATCTTTCAGGTAATTATTTAAGCGGTATAGCAAATCCATCAACTTATGATATAATCTTTTCAGCACCAGGTTATCTTACTGATACAATTAGCGCTGTTTTAACAAATGGGAACATAACTGTTGTAGATGCGCAGCTTCAACCATTAATATCTTTTAATACTACAGGAATGGTTATAGACGTCAATGGAAATGGAATTCCTAATTCAGATATATTAATTACTAATACTTCTTTCTCTTTTAATACAATAACTGATAGTAATGGTAATTTCACAATAAATGGCATGTATGAGGGTAATTATGATGTTATAGCTGGTGCATGGGGGTATATTACCTCTTGTACTAATGAATTTATTTCGTCATCTTCTACTAATCAAATAATACTTCAATCAGGATATTATGATGATTTTACCTTTGATTTTGGATGGAATGTTTCAGGAGGTATTACATCTGCAAATGACGGAATATGGGAGAGAGGTGATCCTGAAGGAACCTCGGATAATGGGATTGATTTTAATCCTGAAGATGATGTTAATAATGATTGTTATGATTATGCTTATGTAACGGGTCTTGAAGCTGGAAATAATGTGCGTAGTAGAGATGTAGATGATTACAATACAATATTAACTTCTCCAGTATTTGATTTGTCATTACCGTTAAATCCAAATAATACATTCTTTCTTAATTATAGTATTTGGTTAAGTTTAGGGGGTACTCCATGGAGTGGTCCAAGTAATGATTCGATTACGGTTAAAATTTTTAATGGAAGCACTATTTCAACATTAGAGATTATGACTGAAGCATCTCCAGATCTAGCACAGTGGAATTCTAGATCTTTTGATCTAAGTCAATATATAAGTATTACCAATACCATGCAATTAATAGTTGAAATAGCTGATTGGGATATTTTAGGAAATCATAATGTTGAAGGAGGTTTTGATAAATTTGAAATTACAAGTCTACCAACACCCGTCTTAATTAGTAATATACCAACCAATAACAAAAAAATTCTTAAGGTTGTTGATCTTTTTGGAAGAGAGACTATTAAAAAGCCTAATTCTGTTATTTTTAATATTTATGATGATGGATCGGTAGAAAAACAACTTATATTAGATTAATTTTTATGCTTTCTACTAATAAATATATTATAAATGGAGGTAAGAAGAATAAAATATTAATAGATGTTTGTTATCATAGAAATTCTTTAAAAAAGGATATTCTAATATTTTCTCATGGTTTTAAAGGTTTTAAGGATTGGGGGCCATTTAACCATATGTCTAAAACTTTTGCAAGAGCTGGTTATTTCTTTCTAAAATTTAATTTTTCATATAACGGTACTTCTTTAGATAATCCTGTTGAATTTGTTGATCTAGATTCATTTGGAAATAATAATTTTTCTATTGAGCTTGATGATTTAGGCTTAGTTATTGATTGGTTAAATAGAGATTTTGAGTTTAGAGATGAAATTAATCTGGAGAAGATTAATTTACTTGGCCATAGTAGAGGAGGAGGAATTAGTATCTTAAAGGCTAATGAGGATGATAGAGTTTCTAAGGTAATCTCTTGGGCTTCTCCTTCTGATTTTACAAATAGGATAGATGATTCTAAGCTTGATATATGGAAAAAGAAAGGAGTGACCTATATCTATAATTCAAGAACACAACAGAATATGCCTCTGTATTATCAGTTCTACATTGATTGTATTGAAAATATGGATAGGATAGATATAAAGAAAGCTATTGTTAATCTAGAACAACCTCATTTAGTAGTTCATGGTTCAGAGGATCCAACAGTTTTAATAAGTGATGCTTATGATTTTGTTAAATGGAATAGTAAGACTGTTTTCTGTGAGATAAAGGATGCTAATCATGTTTTTGGTGTAATGCATCCTTATGATTTAGAGGAATATCCAGCTCATTTTCAAGAAGCAATAGATGTCTCTATTAATTTTTTAGAAGGTTAGTCTTGCAGAAGCTGATTCTGAATAATCTGCAAACTCATTGTTTGAAAATTTATATTTACCGGCAATTGCTATCATAGCGGCATTATCTGTACAAAACTCAAATTTTGGGATATAAATTTCTAAGTTTTTATTAGTTGCAAGTTTTTTAAGTTCACTTCTAAGGTAGGAGTTTGCTGATACTCCTCCAGCAATTGCTATATTTTTAATCTTTGTCTTAGTTATAGCTTTATTTATTTTTTCTAATAGTATTGAAATAATAGAATGTTGTATAGATGCACATAGATTATTTAAATTTTTATCAATAAAATTAGGATCTGTCATTAATGATGAATTGATTTTATTTAGAATCGATGTTTTTAGGCCACTAAAGCTAAAGTTTAAGCCTTCAATCTTGGGTTTTCCAAATGTAAATGCATTTATATTACCATTTTTTGCATATTTATCTATTAGTGGACCTCCTGGATATCTTAATCCTAAGACTTTAGCAGATTTATCAAAAGCTTCTCCAGCAGCATCATCTAATGTTGTTCCTATCATCTCCATGTCATTAAAATCTTTAACAACAACAATTTGGGTATGACCCCCTGATACAGTTAAGCATAAGAATGGAAAATTTGGTTTCTTTTGCTCTTTATGATCAATAAAATGAGCTAGAATATGTGCTTTCATGTGATTTACAGAGACCAATGGGATATCTAAACCTAATGCTAATGATTTTGCGAAGGAGCTTCCTACCAATAATGACCCAAGTAATCCTGGTCCTTTGGTATAGGCAATTAAATTAATATCTGATTTCTTTATTTTTGCTTTTTTTATTGCTGAATCTACAACTGGAATAATATTTTGTTGATGTGCTCTTGATGCTAACTCTGGCACAACACCGCCATATTGTTCATGTATACTTTGATTAGCAATAATATTAGAAAGCACTGTAGATCCTCTTAGAATAGCTGCAGAGGTATCATCACATGAAGATTCTATTCCTAGAACTATTAGATCTTTATTCATTGAGATTATTTAATGAATGTCCTAATTTATCTCTTTTTGTTTGAAGATAAAATTCATTGTGTTCATTTGATATAATTTCAATTGGGACACTTTCAACAATTTCAATTCCATATCCTAATAGTCCAACTCTTTTTTTAGGATTATTAGATAATAGCCTAATTTTACTAACTCCCATTGCTCTGAGAATTTGGGCTCCAACGCCGTAATCTCTATGGTCAGCATTAAATCCTAATTCAACATTTGCCTCTACTGTATCCTTTCCTTTTTCTTGGATTTTGTATGCTTTAAGTTTATTTAATAAACCAATTCCTCGACCTTCTTGATTCATATATACTAGAACACCTTTTTCTTCAGATTCAATTTGTTTTAATGCGGCATGAAGTTGTGGCCCACAATCACATCTACATGAACCAAATATATCTCCAGTTACACAAGAAGAATGAACCCTTACAAGAATATTTTCATCAGTTTTCCATTCACCTTTATATATAGCAAGATGAACTTGTTCATTAGTTATTTGTTTAAATGCCTTCATTTTAAAATTTCCAAATTCTGTTGGAAGTTCTACATCTGCTTCTTCAGTAATTAAGCTTTCATGTTTTAGTCGGTATTTAATTAGATCTTTAATTGTTATAAATTTCAAATTAAATTTATTAGCTATTAAGTGTAATTCATTAGTTCTGGCCATAGAACCATTTTCATTTAATATTTCAACAATTACACCTGCTGGTTTTAGGCCGGCTAATCTAGCAAGGTCAATAGCAGCTTCAGTATGTCCAGCTCTTCTTAATACCCCACCTTCTCTTCCCTTCAAGGGAAAAACATGACCCGGTTTTCCAAGCTCATCAATTTTTGTATTTGGATCTACTAGAGCTTGTATTGTTTTGGATCGGTCAGAAGCAGATATTCCTGTAGTACATCCATTGCCAATTAAATCAACAGATACCGTAAATGGTGTTTCGAATGCCGCAGTGTTTCTACCTATCATTAATTCTAAATCTAACTCTTTACATCTACTTTCAAGTAGAGGGGCGCAGATAAGCCCTTTTCCATGTGTAGCCATAAAGTTGATCATTTCAGGAGTTGCTTTCTCAGCTGCAGCTACAAAATCACCTTCATTTTCTCTATTTTCATCATCGATAACAATAACAATTTTTCCATCTTTAATGTCTGCTATTGCTTCCTCAATTGTATTAAAAATCATATGTGTAATTTGTCTAGCAAAACTATGTAATTTCTATCTATTTTATTACTGTTTCAGTTTAATAAAATTAATTATGTTAGGAAGTCTAGTATTATTTAATGCGTGGTAGATAAGGAATATTGATATTGGAAGAAAAACCAGATTTGCTATCCACATTCCTTCAAAAGGAGAAATAGATAAGTCTTTTGCAGTTTTCTCCCCACTAATACTAATAACGTAATAGATAACAAATAATAAAATTGAGATCAATAAAGGTATACTAAAACCACCTTTTCTTACTATTGATCCTAAAGGAGCACCAATTAGAAACATTACAATACATGCGATGGATAAGGACAATTTTCTATGCCATTCTATTTTGTGTTTAGCAATAATCATTTTCTTATAGTTAATATCATTGGCATTAGATTGGGATACTGATTTTAGAACGCGTAATTTATTTATTGCTCTCGTAAACATTTTCTTATTATTATCTATGTTGTTGTGTTTAGAATAATCATGCTTTCTTTTTGGATTATAATTGTAGTTGTCTAGAATTCTATTATTAATCAGAGTTTCTTTTTCATTTAGTTTTCTGTTTAATGAGTCGATAGAGTTTTCTAATTGTGTGTTATTTAACATTGCATAGTGTCCTTTATATAACATTTCACTGTTTTTAATATTAAAACTAGACAAATCAAATCGTATTAATTCTTTTTCAAATGAAATTTTTCTGTGAGGAGAATCTCTTCTTTGTTTAACTCCATCTACTTCCATATAAGATGTTCCGTTATATAGAGATAATTCCATGTATCTCTCATCTTCTGTAATTGTCATCGTACCTGATTCTGCTGATATTACTTTTTTGTTTCCTGAATTACCCGTGTGATCATAAATTAAAAGATTCGTTAATATTTTTCCATTATCTTCTTTGGATCCAATCTTAATACTATATCCTTCAATATCGTTATAAAAGATACCCTCTTTTATATTTACAGCTGGTTTTTTCTTTTTAATGTCATACAATAAGCTTCCTCCTTTAAAATTTGCTATTGGCATAATATAATTAGAAAACAGATATGAGGATAAACTAATTAAAAGAATAATAATAAAAAGAGGCTTCATAATTTTTGTAATTGAAATCCCTGAAGATTGGAATGCAGTGAGTTCATAATCTTCTCCAAGTTTTCCAATGACCATTACACTAGATATTAGTACTGCTATAGGTAGTGCTAGAGGAACAAATCTTGCAATAGAATAGATCATTAATTCACTAACTTGTAATGTGCTTAATCCTTTTCCTATTAAATCATCAATGAATTTCCATAAGAATTGCATTAATAATACAAAAAGCACAATAATTAGAGAAGTTAAGAAAGGACCTATAAAAGATTTAATTAAATATAAATTTATCTTTTTCAATATATGTCTTATGAGCCAATAGCTCTTTTTAGATTTTCAAATTGTTGCTTCCATAGCATAGTTTGTTCTTCCTTTTCTTCAAGGTCTTCTGCAAAGTCTGTTATGATCAGTGAAACATCAGATGTCATCTCATCAATCTGTATTTTAAACTCAAAATAGGATTCTTTTTCTTGATCATCGGTCCATTTAAATTGAATAAATTTATTTATTTTCTTTTTTAATACTTTGGCTGATTGTTCACTGCCATCCCAATAGAAAGTATAGGTATTATCTTGTAGATTTACATTATCTGCAAACCATTCAGCAAGACCACTTGGTGTGCTTAATCTTTTGTATAAAACAGTTACAGAGGAATTTATTGGTAACTCTATTGAGTATTTCATTAAATCTGACATAAGTTTTATAATTTTGTAAAGATTATTTGCAAAGATAATATTTTAAAATGTCATTAGAACAATCTTTAGAAAAACAAGGGAATTTTTTATTTAAATATAGGGGGCAGTTTCCAATTGTTTTATTCCTTTTGTCAATTCCCTTTATTTATTTGAATTCTTTAGAGAGTTCTTCTGATAATCTAATTTTATTTTATAATCTGATTGCATTATTCTTATCAACACTTGGTTTTCTGATTCGTTTTTATACAATTGGAACTACACCGAAAAATACTAGTGGCAGGAATACAGATAAGCAAATTGCAGAAACATTAAATACTACAGGTATATATTCATTAATAAGACACCCTCTATATTTAGGTAATTATCTTATATGGATTGGTATTTGTTTTTTTACATATAACCTATATTTTGTTTTACTTGTTTCTTTACTTTTTTGGCTATATTATGAAAGAATTATTTATGCAGAAGAAAGGTTTTTAGAGTTAAAATTTCACGATAGTTTTGTTCTATGGTCAAAAAGTGTTTCAGCATTTTTTCCAACTACTTTTAGTTGTTATAAGAAAACGTCAATAAAATTTTCTGTTATTTCTGTTCTTCGAAGAGAGTATTCTAGCGTTTTGTCTGCTGTGGTTGCATTTTTATATGTAGACATATTAAGAAACTTCTTTGACTTACATGAGTTCCATATAAGTGCTAATGTATTTGTTATTTCTTCTTTTTTGATATTCTTAGTTTTAATTCTGCGAACTTTGAAACATAATACATCTTTGTTAAAAGAAGAGGGTCGCTCATAATTTTTCATTTCATTACTTTAAAATAAGTTAAAGTATTATATTTGACGCCAATTTTGGCGTGGTAGCTCAGTTGGTCAGAGCGCAGGATTCATAACCCTGAGGTCGGGAGTTCAAGTCTCCCTCACGCTACTAATAGAAACAGAATATTTTTTTCTGTTTTTATTTTTTAAAGATTTTATTTTTGGTATTTGTAATAATTGATTTTATAAATTTGTTTGATTATTGATCGCTATGAAAAACCTGCCTTTAACTGACACTCATATATCTTTAAATGCAAAGATGGTTGATTATGCTGGTTTTAATATGCCAGTACAATATGAAGGTGTTATTGCAGAACATCTTTGTGTTAGGAATAATATTGGTGTTTTTGATGTTTCTCATATGGGAGAAATATTTGTTTCAGGAAAAGAGGCTAAGAAATTCCTTCAATTTATTACATCTAACAACATAGACAATCTTTATCCGGGGAAGGTTCAGTATTCCTGTCTGCCTAATTTAAATGGTGGTATAGTTGATGACATACTGGTATATATGCTAGATAACTCTTCTTTTATGTTAGTTGTAAATGCAGCAAATATTGAGAAGGACTTATTATGGTTAAATACACATAATTCATTTGATTGTAAGATAGATGATCAATCATCAGATTACTCGCTCTTAGCTATTCAGGGACCAAAATCTTTAGATCTTATTAATGAATTGTCAGAATCAGATATAAGTTTATTAGAGTATTATACATTTATAACAGGAAAGATTGCTGGTGTTGATGATGTAATTATTTCTAGAACTGGATATACTGGAGAATTGGGTTATGAGTTATATGTCTCTAATGATCATGTCTTAAAATTATGGAATATGCTTTTTAGTAAAAGCAATGATTTAAAACCCATAGGTTTGGCAGCTAGAAATACGTTGAGATTAGAAAAGGGCTTTTGTCTATATGGTAATGATATTAATGATTCAACCTCACCTCTTGAAGCTGGTTTAGGATGGATTACTAAATTATCTACTGATTTTATTAATTCACCATATTTATTAGATCAAAAAAATAATGGCCTTGAAAAAAGATTAATTGGTTTTGAGGTTATAGATAGAGGGATTGCTAGAAAAGATTATTTAGTTTTTGATGAGAATAAAAATGAAATTGGTGTTGTTACCTCAGGTACAATGTCTCCATCTTTAAATAAAGCCATTGGAATGGCATATATAGATGTAAAATCATTAGGTAAAGATGAAATCCTTATCCAAGTAAGAAATAAGTTTATCTTAGCCAAGATAATTGATATTCCTTTTGTAAAATAGATGTCAAACAAGAAAAATCTTACCGTTTGCTTAACACCTGATATTTTTTGTAATTATAATATTTCAGATGATTCTATTATTGTAGTTGTAGACTTATTGCGGGCAACAACTGTTATTTCTACGGCTTTCCATTATGGAATAAAAGAGATAATGCCTGTCTCTGACCTTCTTCAGGCTAAAGAATACCTTAATAAAGATAATTATATAGTTGCTGCAGAGAGGGACGCACTACCAATGGAGGGTTTTGAATATGGTAATTCTCCATTTCAATACATGAATGATGATATTAGTGGTAAGACATTAGTTTTAACCACTACTAATGGAACAAAGGCTATTAACTGTGCTCAAGATTATCATGTAATCACCTCATGTTTTATTAACCTAAATGTAGTATCTGATTTTTTAATTCATTCTTCAAGAGATATTGTTATTTTATGTTCTGGATGGAAGGGGCTTTTTAATTTAGAAGACTCTGTTTTTGCTGGATGTTTGTCTGAGAAGTTAATTTTATCTAATAAGTATCAAACAAATTGTGATTCTGTTTTAGCATCTAGAATTCTATATAATCAGGCTCAGGGTAATCTTTTTGATTTTTTATCAGATTCTGCCCATAGAAGAAGATTGAAATCTCTGAATATTGAAAAAGATACAGAGTTTTGTCTAGATCCTAGTATCAAATCAGATATTATACCAACTTTAGTTAATGGAAAACTAGTAAGGGATTAATTTAGCATTACAGGCATTACTAGCATTAGAGTATCTTCATTTTCATCTTGACCATCTAAAGGGAGAATTATGCCAGCTCTATTAGGAGCACTCATCTCTAAACATATTTGCTCTGACCCGATGTTATTTAACATGTCAATCACAAAACGTGAGTTAAAGCCTATTTCAATATCTTCTCCTTCATAGCTACATGTTAGTCTCTCTTCAGCTTTATTTGCAAAGTCTAAATCTTCAGAAGTAATTTGCAGCTGGCTTCCAGCAACTTTTAATTTAATCTGATGAGTAGTCTTGCTAGCGTATATTGAAACTCTTTTGATAGAGTTTAATAATTCTTGTTTATTTATCACCAATTTATGTGGGTTTTCCTTTGGAATAACGGCATCATAGTTTGGATATTTTCCGTCTATTAATCTGCAGATTAAGGTTGTGTTTTCTAGAGAAAATTTAACATTTGTTTCATTAAAATCAATAGCAATATCAGATTCAGAATCAATATTGTTTTTTATCAATGATAATGGTTTCTTAGGAAGAATAAATGATGAGTTAGAGTTTGAATTGATATTCTTTCTTGTGTGTTTAACAAGTTTATGGGCATCTGTAGCAACAAATGTAATGTGCTCTTCTGATAATTCGCAGAATACCCCAGACATTACAGGTCTTAATTCATCATTACCACTGGCAAATAATGTTTTATTAATTGCATTAGAAAGTATTGAAGATCCTAATGTTATGGATGATGATGAAGAAAGCTCAGGGATCTTAGGAAATTCATTTGCATCCTGTCCAGCTAGTTTATAGTTTCCATTTTCTGAGCTAATTTCAATTCCTTTAGTTTCAGTATCTATTAAGAATGTTAATGGCTGATTTGAAAATGTTTTTAGTGTATCAATAAGTATTTTTGATGGAATAGTTATTTTTCCATTTGAAGCTGATTCTGTAGATATTTCTGATATCATAGTTGTCTCTAGATCAGATGCTATCATACGAATCTTACCATCTTCAATTTCAAATAAGAAATTATCAAGAATAGGTAATGTGTTGCTTGTGCTTATTATACCATTTAATTTCTGAAGTTCTTTTAAAAGAACAGAACTATTTACTATAAATTTCATACTTATTAAAGTTAATTAATTGTTTTCAAATATAAATTATTATTAAAAATAGATTGCATAATTATTCTTTTAAATCATCAATAGATATAAACACTTTGTTAAAAACATAATTCTGGATTAACATGTATTCTCCATTATTTAATTTTGCATACATTCTTTCAACATTTGGCTTGGAATTATTACTGTTTTTATTGGTCTTTGAAAAAGAATATGCTTCTAGTAAATCTGTTTTTCCTTGATGTTTTATGTTTAGCTTAAACAAAAGCTTTTCACTGCTTATGTCTATCTCAAATCCTTTATATTTCTCACATTCAATATTGGAGAAATTATTAAAATATTCTACTGTTTTATTAATATTATATTTAATACTTATACTATCATTATTTATTAATCTTAATGGCTCTTTCTGTATTAAAAATGATTTTTCTTGCTCATTATAGTTTAATAATGATATTTCTTGTATTTCTTCTGAATTAATTTTGAAGATACTGTTGTCTCTCCAATTATTGATGTTAAGTTCATATCCTTGTATGCCATATCTTGGTGAAAGAAAACCATTAAAACCTGGTATATGTACTATGTATGGGTTTTCTGCATCATCCATTAACATGTATGTCCCTAGATGATCTGGTGTAGAACTGCCAACTGTGTATACTTTAACGTTATTGTGATAATATATCTCAACTTTTACTCCAGTAGTGGCTAATTGCCTTATTACGTTATTGAAAGATGTATTTGAGACAGGTCTTTGTATCTCTATCTGTTCGATAGTAGATAATAGAGTTTTTATGGCATCATCTCTGACATCATATTTATCATTGATTATCCAGTTGTTGTTGGTTTTAGATAAAATGATATTATTGCCTTTTCTATCACTAAGAAAAACCTTGTTAATATCCTCAGTATTCTCAATTGCAAACTCTTTCTCATTCTTGAGCGCAGTCTTCTTATTATAATCAAATAAGAGGTACATAAAAATGATAGTGAGTAATAACAAGAATATCTTTTTAATCATATTTTAATCTGTTAAATGTATTTACAATTAATATTAAAAGAAGAAAAACAATGATTGGGATGAGAGTGTTTATTAGAATAATTATTGATTTATTATCTGAAATAAGCTCACTATTTAATAGGCGTAGTCGTATGTTCTTAGATCTTAGTTTTATTAAGCCATTATCATCACAGAGAAATTGAATGGAATTTAATATAAACTTCTTGTTTCCTTGATATGTGTAGTTTATAAATTTATCATATCCTAGTGGATATGTTCCTTTGTTTTGTGATACATCATTTGCTATGATGTCTCCATCAGAAACGATGATTAATTTTGTGCTATCACTCTTTTCCTTAAAATCTAATGATTTGTCTTTTGGAACTATTCTATCTTTAAATACGGATGTAAACCTACCAGATAGAAGTACGCCAACAGGAATATTTGGCTTATTAAATGTTTCTGATGGTGGTGGGTTCTCCAAAATAGATAGGCTTACTTTAACTGGTGATTGAACTTTCCTTGATCTTTTTGAGCTTTCAAGGATTATGGTCTTATGTATATCATTTTTTAATGTGTCTATTGAACTTACAAAATCACATTTTAATGCATCTATGTTTTTGCTGATAGGGTGATCACTATTGCTTGAAAGTAATGGATAGTATGGCCATTTAAAGAAATCCTGAATAGGTTGGTTGTTGCTATATCCAGTAACTATAGGTATCTCAGTTGCTCTTAGATCTTGAATTAGGTCATTATTAATACGTATTCCGTACTTAAATAGCTGATCATCGATATTAAGATTGTTCTCTGATGCAATAAAATATCCGTTTTTGTTATTTATACTATCTATTGATGCGTTTACCCCATCCATTAGTAATAGTATTTTTCCGCCATGCATAATATATTGGTCAATCAAAAATTTATCTAGTTTGTTAAATGGTATTGTTGGTTTTGCAATAATTATTACATCAAATCTATTTAATTCTTCTAATTGTTTTGAAATATTAGGCTCATTAGTGGTGCTGTCAATTTCAAATTCTTTTAGGTTAAAGTCACCTACATTATAATAATTTTTAAGGTTGTTATTGTCATTATTTACTGATTCTGTAATATCTAGTAATTGATCACTCGATAATTCTCCATTTCCCTTTAGAAAACCAACATTTTGTCTGTTGTTTTTTATTAGCTTATTGATTGTTGATACAATCTGAAATTCTATATTTTCAATAGAGTTGTTGATATTTATTTGTGGTGATAATCCAGAGTTGTTTTCTAATAGATTAACGGCTTCTCTTTTTTCTTTATAATAGATGATAGCTCCTGGAAAGATTACTCTTCTAGATGTCTCATCACTCTTCTTAATAGTTAGATCAGTAGGGTAGAGTCCTTGATCTTGAAGTTGCTTGTAGATGCTCTTCTTTTGTTCTTCATTATCAGCCTTATTAGGATCAATAAATTCAAAATCAATATTGTTATTTAATTTCTTACAGTTTATAATAAAGCTATTAATTGAAGAACCAAGCAGTTGAAACCCAGAGGGGAGATTACCTTTTAGATATATTTTTATTGTTAGCTTATCATCTATTCTGTTTAATACATCAATGCTAGCTTCTGATAGTGTAAATCTTTTTTCATTGGTTAGGTCTATCTTGTAAGGGATGTAACTAGAGACAATATTAATAATCATAATTATTAAAATTAAAAATAGAAGATTACTTTTCTTGTTCATCTATTTTTTGGTTTTAATAATGTAATTGCTAAAGAGTAAGAATACAGAGCTTAGTGAGAGAAAATATATAATGTCACTAAAAGAGATTAGTCCTTTACTTAATAGATCATAATGCTGGAGTATTCCAATCTTTTTAATAATTAACCCTATCTGTCCATTGTCAAATAACTGACTAAGTATGTCGAAGCCATAATATGACACTATATTTAAGAACACACCAATTATAAAAGCATTTAGTTGGTTTTTAGTTAATATGGATGAAAAAATTGATATAGAAGTAAATACTAGACATAATAGTAATAGACCTATATATGAGCCAATTATAGATCCAAGATCAATATTGCCAATTTCTTCCCCTAGAAAGTAAACGCTTAATGGGTAGATTATTGTAGGTATAATAGATAATATAATTATAAAAAGAACAGAAAGATATTTGCTTAAAATAAGTTTAATAGTCGGTATGGGTTTAGTTAAGAGTATATCAATTGTGCCATTTTTATATTCTTCAGAAAACGATCTCATTGAAATTGCTGGAATATAGATTAGGAAGACGATAGGAGATAAGCTAAAAAAAATATCAATATTAGCATAGCCACCATCCAATATGCTAAGGTTAAAAACATTAGTAAATAGAATTAAGCTGTATGTTAAAAGCAAGATACAGACAGTAATAATATTTACCTTATTCTTAGTAAATAATGTGATTTCTTTTTTAAAGATTGCTTTCATTTAAATTCAATTCTAATAGTGTCAAAAAACTTTAAGCCAAGAAGAGAGTTTGCATTTCCTTGGTTTATAGAAACTTGTAAGAAGTTGTTGCTGTTAAATATAGCAAGTTTTTCAGCTATTTCTACTTCTTTGTATTTAGTAGATATCTTCTTTATCTCTTCATCTTCTCTTCCAAATAATATAGAAAAATTCCTGCTTTTTCTAACATCCTCAAAAGTTTTTAAGTTAATATTAGTAATGGCATTACCATAGTTATCTATGTATGTAACAATTCCCTTAATAAGATTCTTCTCAATTACAGGTTTTAACAGGTTCTTCTTAACGTTAAAATCACTTATCTCTTTTCCAATTAATTCTAGGGTTCCACCTCTTGCTATATGACATGCAGCAGTTGCAAATATATCTCTAGAGGCAAAGGTTAAGAAGTCTGTCTTTTGACTGATGTTTAAAGAGAAAATCTTTTCAGCTTTAAAGTCATCCAATAAGATTGAAAAGAGGCCGTTATCTGCTCCAATAAAATAATGTCCATGAGCAAATACAGCAACGTGATCATTATCAATTGATAATTCATCATCTATCGCTATTATATGTATTGTCTTTGGAGGAAAGTCTTTAAAGCAGTTTTTTAAAACTAAAGCCCCCTGTAAAATATTAAAATGATCTATCTCATGGCTAATATCAATTATCTTCACATCATCATATTGGGAGTATATAGTTGCTTTTAAGGATGCCAAATAATGGTCTTTTGTTCCTAAGTCTGTGGTTAATGTTATTATTGACATTAATCTGTTGTGGATATTGATTAAAAATTGTTAATTCGTATTTCAAAATTAATAAGAAATTGATGAATGAAATAGGTAATGAGTGAAAAATTAATAACACTTGAAAACACCGATATTAACAAGTTGTTTGGATCTAATAATGTTAAGTTTGATAAGATCAAAAAATGCTTCCCTCAAGTAAAATTAATTTCACGAGGAGATAATTTAAGAGTTGTTGGCAGTAAGGATAATATTTCATTCTTTGAGGATAAATTCAATATCTTTATTAAGCATCTTGAGAGGTATAATTCATTAACAATTAGTCAAATTGAGAGAATCATTGAGGGAGAAGATAATATTATGAAAGATGAAGATGATGTTATTGTTCATGGTAAGAATGGTAGATTAATTAAAGCACAAACATTTAATCAGAGGAAAATGGTTGCTGAGATTAAAAATAATGATGTGTTATTTGCCATTGGCCCAGCAGGAACGGGAAAGACATATACCTCAGTCGCTTTAGCAGTAAAGCATTTAAAAGAGAAGAAGGTTAAGAGAATTATACTTATTCGTCCCGCTATTGAGGTGGGAGAGAACCTTGGTTTCTTGCCAGGTGACCTAAAAGAAAAATTAGACCCTTATATGCAGCCTATATATGATGCTCTTTTTGATATGATACCAATAAATAGATTAAATGAATATTTACAAGATGGTACTATACAGATATCTCCATTAGCTTTTATGCGTGGTAGAACATTAGATAATGCATTTGTTATATTAGATGAAGGACAAAATACCACACAACATCAAATGAAGATGTTCTTAACTAGAATGGGTAAATCTGCAAAATTTATTATCACTGGAGATCAGACACAGATAGATCTTCCAAAGAAACAATCATCAGGGCTGTTACATGCTCAATCTATTTTGAAGGATATAAAAAATATTAGTTTTATAAATTTAGATTCTAAAGATATTATAAGACATAAACTAGTTAAACAAATTATTAATGCATATAAATAATTAAACATGAATAATACAATTACAGAAACAAATTTTGATTTTCCTAATCAGACGGACCTATATAAAGGTAAGGTTAGGGATGTATACTCAATTAATAATGATAAATTAGTAATGATAGCTTCTGATAGAATTTCAGCTTTTGATCATGTTCTTCCTAAAGGAATTCCTTATAAAGGTCAAGTATTGAGTCAGATTGCTGCAAAATTTTTAGATGCTACATCAGATATTATTCCAAACTGGATGGAGGCGATTCCAGATCCTAGTGTTACAATAGGTAAAAAATGTGAGCCCTTTAAGATTGAGATGGTGATACGTGGGTATTTAACCGGCCATGCATGGAGAGAGTATAGATCAGGAAAGAGAATTCTTTGTGGGGTTGCAATGCCTGATGGTATGGTTGAGCATCAGAAATTTCCATCACCAATTATTACGCCAACAACAAAAGCTGATGTAGGGCATGATGAGGATATTTCTAGAGAGGATATATTAAAGAATGATATAATTTCTGAGCAAGACTATATAAAGCTGGAGGAATATACTTGTGCTCTATTTGAGAGAGGCACTGAGATTGCTAAGGAAAAAGGATTAATATTAGTAGATACAAAATATGAGTTTGGTAAGGATGTAAATGGTGTTATAACACTAATAGACGAGATACATACTCCTGATTCTTCAAGGTATTTTTATCTAGATGGCTATCAAGATAAGGTTGCAAATAATTTACCTCAGAAGCAATTATCAAAAGAATTTGTTCGTCAGTGGCTAATTGAAAATGGTTTCCAAGGAAAGGAAAACCAGATAATACCTCATATGTCTGAGCAGTATTGTAATGAGGTTTCTGATAGATATATAGAATTGTATGAGTTGATTACTGGTGATAAATTTGTCAAAGAAGATGTTTCTAATGTTATTGTAAGAGTTGAAAATAATATTTTAAATTATTTAAATAGTTAGTTTTTGTTTCCTTTAAAAAATATTAATGAATTAAATACTCTAGAGATTGTTTTTTTTCTTAGTGTCTTTTTCCTGTTAATACAGATAGTATATAATGTATATTTTTTTAGGAGATTAATCTTTTTTACTGGTAGAAAAAATAATTTTAAACCAGATGTTTCAATTATTATATGCGCCAAGAATGAATTTGATAATCTAAAGAACAATCTTAAGTCATTTCTAGATCAGGATTATCCCAATTTTGAGATTGTTGTTGTTAATGATCAATCAAATGATAGAACAAAACAGCTTTTAGATCAATATGATCGTACATATTATAAGTTAAAGGTTGTTCATATTGATGAGAATGTAAATCATGTTATTGGTAAGAAGTTTGCCTTGACCCTAGGTATTAAAACAGCTAAATATGATAATTTGTTATTAACTGATGCTGATTGTTTTGTTTCTTCAGATCAATGGATATCATCAATGGCTCATAATTTTCAGTCCTCAGATATTGTTTTAGGGTATGGACCCTATAAAAAGGAGAAAGGGTTTCTAAATAGGTTGATTAGATTTGATACATATAATGTTGCTATTCAATATTTATCTTATTCATTGAGCTCATTTACATATATGGGAGTAGGGAGGAATTTAGCCTATAAAAAATCTGTTTTTTTTAATAATAAGGGTTTTGCTAATCATCTTCATGTTGCATCTGGTGATGATGATCTTTTTATCAGGGAGGTTGCTAAGAATAACAAGGTCTCTATAGAAATATCACAGGATTCTCATACTACATCATTATCTGAAGAAACATGGTTTGCTTGGATGGCTCAAAAAAGGAGGCATTTAACTACTTCTCCTATGTATGACAATAAGATTAAAGCTTTATTATCAATATATCCTTTCTCGCAATTATTTTTTTTTATTGGCATTGGAATATTGATATCTTGTAATGTTTCTTATAAATTTTGGATGCCGCTTATTTATATAAAGATATTTCTATCATATGTAATTCATTATCCTTTAATGAAAAAGTTTAATTGTTTCGATTTAATATTTTTTCAGCCTTTTTATGAGATTTTTCATTTAGTTCTTCAGGGTTTTTTATTTATCTTTAGTGTTAATGCTTCTCAAAGCAAATGGAATAGCTAGATTATGGAGTTGATTAATAAATATTTTACTGACTTAACTGCTGAGCAGATTAGTAGATTTCACCAGCTAGAGTCTTTATATAATGATTGGAATAGTAAGATCAATGTAATCTCTAGAAAGGATATAAATGATCTTTATTTAAAACATATTTTGCATTCATTAGCTATTGCTAAAGTGATCTCATTTAAGGATGGAACAAATATATTAGATGTTGGTACTGGAGGGGGATTTCCTGGTATTCCATTAGCAATTTTATTTCCAAATTGTAATTTCCTTTTATTGGATAGTATTTCTAAGAAGATAAATGTAGTTAATTCGGTTGTTAAGGCATTAGATTTAAATAATGTAAGCACTATTGTCTCTAGGGTAGAAGCAGTCAATAGTAAGCATGATTTTGTTGTCTCTAGGGCGGTTACTAGGATGGATAAATTTAGAAGGCTGATAAAAGGTAAGATACTTAAAGGGGGTAATAACTCTTTAAGTAATGGAATCCTTTATCTTAAGGGGGGAAATATTAGTGAAGAAATGACGAGTATTAAGCATAAAGCATTTAATATCTCAGCATTCTATGATGAAGATTTCTTTTCTACCAAGAAGATTGTATATGTAAAGAATTAAGCCTTTTGGCAATAATAGATTATCTCGTTTTTATCTAGAGCATATCTTTCAACAAGTTTCGGGTCTATTTCATTTATATAATTACTCTCTGTTACCTTAAATCCGGCAGCTGATAGTCTTGCACCATAATCTCTACCAAATAGCCTTAGATGATCACTTTGCCAATATAATTGTTCTCTTTCTCTTGGATCAGTTACACTCTTGTCTTCAATGGTATTTGGATTGTTATAATCTATTGGAACTTGAAATATTCCCCAACCACCTGGCTTCATTACCCTATAAAATTCTCTCATAACCTTATCTGAATCATCAACATGTTCTAATACGTGGTTGCATATTACAACATCAAAAGTGTTTTTCTGAAAAGGAATTTCATGAACATCCATCTTTACATCAGCCCAAGGTGATATTAGGTCAGCAGTTAAATAATCAAGATTCTTCATTCCTTTAAATATTTTTATAAAACAATATTCAGGAGCTATATGAAGAAATTTTAATTTATTAGTAAAGAAGTTAGTCTTGTTTTTTAAGAATAGCCACATTAATCTATGTCTTTCTAGGCTTAAGCTATCTGGGGCTATAGCATTCTCTCTAGGCTCTAACCTCCCATAAGGAAGAAGCTTTCGGTATGTTTTTCCATTAATAGGATCTTCAAATTTATTACCTCTTAAAAACAAAGAAAATATTTTTAAAAAGAAATGACTTACATGTTGTAAATAATGTCTTGGTATAATTCTAGTGGCTATTGATATAAGTAATTTCATAGTCTTAGTCTAGATTAAAATATTTTGAGAATCCCATTTTTATAAGCATCTTCTTTTCAAATTGCCAGAAGAACTTAAATTGACCAAAAAGAAAGCCAATAATTAAAATCAATACTTGATATACAGGAAATACAATTAGTAGTCTTAGGGGGGTAAATATCCAAGGATTAACGGTTTCTTTATCTAGACCAACAACCTCTAGGATAGGATCACTTACAACAAGAGAAAGAGATCCGGTGATAGCAAAAACAATTAAAATTAGAATTATTTGGAAATTACTTTTTATTCCCCACTTCAGTTTCAACTTACTCATCCATTCCATTGTGCAAAAATAGAGAATTAATTATTGATTATTTAATTTATATACGGCTAAAAGACTTGTAGTTCCAATCAAAAAAGCAAGTATGTAGAAAACATATGAGATGCTATACAGATCAGTTATATAACCTAGTACAGGAGCTATCAATGCAAAAGATATTCTTATCATAAAGCTTCTTAATGATAAAACAGTAGCTCTTCTTTCAGAAGTTGAATTTATATTAATTAAATTTCTAAGATTGGGAGTGATTATTCCTCTAATTATATATATGAACACAATAAATATAAATCCATAAACAGTAATATTTAAACCTAAAGATATAAATGATATAAACATTAGTAAAGATATATAAGTCAACAGATTATGGTTTTTAAATACATATGAATAATAGGATATAATTCCAGTGATAATATTTAATGATGCCCATATTATTCCATAATATACTAGGGGTGTATCTAATTCTAATAGGAATGGTTGAACAAACCATGCTATAGATAAAGTACCTACCCCCATAGCTGATGAATAAATTATATACCATTTTAATTTATCATGATAAAGAAATGTTTCTTTAACAACTAACAATATAGAATTGAAATTTTTAGCTAGCTTATATGAACTCTTGGGTTCAACTAATGAATAGGCTATTGGAATACTAAAAAATATTACAATCGTTTGTATATATACAGGAAGATTTAGAGATGTTACTGCTAGAAAACCTCCCAGAATACCTGCTAAACCTTCAGATATATTTCCTATTCCATAGTTTCTTCCTTCTATTTTAGTGTAGTCTTTATCTTGCTTCATTTCTAGTAAAGAATCATAGATAATAGCACTATCAGCTCCAGAGACTAAGCTATAGCCTAAACCAAGTAATATCTCTGCAACAAAGAATTCATTAAATCCAGAAAAGAAAGAAAATATTAAGTTACCAGAAAATATAAATATAGAACCATAAAATAATGACAACCTTCTACCGTAAATATCAGCAAAAAAACCTGATGGAATTTCAAACAAAGCAACTGATAATGAATAAATTGCTTGAAGAATCATTATTTGAGTCAATGACAATCCATGTTCTTCAAAAAAAAGGACAATAATAGGCATTACAATCATAAACCATGTTTATGCTTTAAAAAGATACATTTTATTAATATTATCTTTTAGAGGCATTCTATGATCTTGGATGGAACTGCATTATATTGCTTCTAAGATAATCTTTGTCTAGATGTGTATATATTTCGGTTGTAGTTATACTCTCATGGCCTAACATTTCCTGTACTGCCCTTAAATCAGCACCTCCTTCGATTAGGTGTGTAGCAAATGAATGTCTAAAGGTATGCGGACTGACTTTTTTCTTAATTCCTACTTTCTCAATTATCTTTTTAATTAATGTAAAAATCATTACTCTAGATAATTTACTCCCTCGGTTATTTAAGAACACAAAATCTTCATTATTTTTTTTGATTTTTTGATGTACCCTTATTTCATTGATATACAATAGGATATATTTGATAGCATTTGAACCAATAGGGGTTAAGCGTTCCTTATCTCCTTTACCTATGATTTTTATATACCCTTCTTTAAATTGTATATTACTAATCTTAAGATTAATTAATTCAGTTACTCTTAAACCACAACTATATAAAGTCTCTATTATCGCTTTATTTCTTTGACCATGTTTTTTGCTTAAATCAAGTGATGAAATAATTAAATCTATCTCGTCAACACTTAGAACATCAGGTAGTTTTAGTCCTATTTTTGGGTTTTCTATTAACATTGTTGGATCATGGGTGATATAATCTTCTATAATTAGAAATTTATAGAATGATTTTATACCAGAAATAATTCTTGCTTGCGATCTAGAAGATATCCCTTGTTCATTTAATGTATTTATAAAAGCTCTTATATCTTTTGTTGATATAGAAAGTTCCGTTTTATTAATATCAGAAGAGAAGCTTGCCAGTTTTCTTATATCTCTTAAATAAGCTTGAACAGAATTATTTGCAAGTGAACGTTCAATCTGTAGGTAATATTTAAACTCCTTTATGGAACTCTCCCAACTCATTTTTTTAAATTTGCTTTATGAAAGTAATAATTATTAATGGTCCAAATTTAAATTTATTAGGCAAAAGAGATGTGGCAATTTATGGTAATATTTCATTTGAAGAATATTTTGTTTCCTTAAAAGAACTTTTTCCTAGTATAGAACTTTCTTATTATCAGTCAAATATTGAAGGAGAATTAATTGATAAGTTACATGAAGTTGGTTTTTCTTATGATCTTATTTTGTTGAATGCTGGTGGATACACTCATACTTCTGTTGCAATATCTGACGCCATATCTTCAATAGATACTGATGTGATTGAAATCCATATTTCAAATATTTTCTCAAGAGAAAAATTTAGGAGTGAATCTTTATTGTCTAAGAATTGTAAGGGGGTAATATGTGGTTTTGGACTTGAATCGTATCGATTAGCACTTTCCTCATTAAAGGTCTGAGAACTTATTTTTTCTTTTTAGATAGTATTTTAAGAGAATACTTGATTCATGTTTTCCCACGAGATTATTTTTTTGTGATATTTTTTGTCTTTTTATGATTAGACTAGGTATTGATATATAAAATATTAGATGAGCTCTTAAAACAGCTAAAACATGGCCTAAAGCATGTTTTTTATTTAAAAAGCTAATACTTGCTATCCCATCAAGAGGTAATCTTATTAAAATAGTAATTAAGAATTTTAGAAATGGTAGATTTTTAAACAACATAAATAAATTATTTCTAAAGTTTAGATAGGTTTTAAAAGGGGAGGAGGCCTTTAGTGTTCCACCTCCAACATGATAAACAATAGATTTTGGATTAACCATTATCTTATATCCCATATTTTTTAGCCTCCAACACAAGTCAATCTCTTCCTGATGTGCAAAAAAGTCATTGTCAAATCCATTCACTTGTTTAAAATGCTCAGCACGTACAAATAAACATGCGCCACTAGCCCAAAAGACTTCTTTTTCATCATCATACTGATTATTATCCTCTTCAAGGTGATTAAATATTCTCCCTCTACAGTAAGGATATCCTAGCTTATCAATAAAGCCACCACTAGCACCAGCATATTCAAATTTATTTCTATTGTTATAGTCCAGTATTTTAGGTTGACATGCAGCAATTTGATCGTCATTTTCCATTAAGTCAATAATAGGAGTAATCCAATTATTAGTTACCTCCATATCTGAATTAATAAGTATAAAGTATTTTTCATTTAGATTTTCTAGGGCATCATTATATCCCTTTGCAAACCCTTCATTAGCATGATTTTGTATAATTTTTACAGTAGAAAAATTATCATTAACAAATTTTACTGATTCATCACTAGATGCATTGTCAGCCAGGTAGATATTAGCTTCTTTACTTTTCTCAATAATTGTAGGTATAAATTTCTTTAACCAATCAATTCCATTCCAATTAAGAATTACTACAGCAGTATTTATTTTTTGTGTTTCCATCTATTATGCGACCAAAGATATGAATTTGGTTCTTCAATAATTTTTTCTTCTAAACGTTTAATAAACTTATTTGTTATATCTCCATATTTAGAATTCTGAGGATTATCTTCAATTATCTCAAATTTAATAACATAACATCCATTAGCTTCTTTAGTCATATTACAGAATAGTACTGGATAATCCATTTTCCTTGCAATCTTTTCAGCTCCAATAAAACATGGAACTGCTTGATTAAAGAAATTAGTCCAATATGTTTTGGAATTTACGATAGGATTTTGATCAGAAGCTAGCCCTATAATTTTACAATTTTTATTATTAAATATATAATGAATGCTATCTTCCATTTCTACTAATATAACTCCAAACCTACTCCTTATTTTGAGCATTAATTTATCAAAGAATTTATTTGATAATTTTTTATAAATACCAATAAAATCTTGTTTAGCTACTATTGAGATAATCTGACTTGCCCATTCCCAATTATTATGATGACCCATCATTAATATAATTGATTTGTTTTGTAATCTATATTTTTCTAAAAGCTCAGGATTTATAACTTTTATTCTATTAAGATAGAATGCTTTGTCGACACTTGCCATCTTACATATTTCAATTAATAAGTTAAAAAAGTATAAATAAAATCTTTTCGCAACTTCTTTTTTATCTTTATCATTTAAAAGTGTAAGCGCATTTTTAATGTTATTATTCACAATATTTTCTCTATATCTAAAGATGTAATTAAAGATTAAAAAAACAGGGTATAGGGTGAAATAAAGAATAGAAAAACTTAATGATGATATTAACCAAAAAAGAAAATATATAAATTTATGTATCACTTTTATTAAATTGAAAATATATAGATATGCGAAATTAAGAAATTGATATATAATGAATCTATAATTAAACTTAATAAAGTTTTTATGGATTGAAAATATTTTTATTTTTGCAGACCACTTTTGGAGAGATGGCAGAGTGGTCGAATGCACTGGTCTTGAAAACCAGCGTACAGCAATGTACCGGGGGTTCGAATCCCTCTCTCTCCGCACTAAGCCCTTTCTAAAAGGGCTTTTTTGTTTTAGGTTGTAATCTTGCGACTATCTCGACTTTTTTCTCTTTTTATTTCTATTTGCAAAAAATTCTTGTCTCTTTCTTTGTTTCTCTTTTTCGAATTCTTTCTTTTGCTGGAGATTCATAGGTTTTTCAGTTTGAAGGAAGGGATGATTTTGAACTGTTTCAATTTTTTGCTGTATTAACTTTTCTATACTCTTAGCGTATATATTCTCTTCTGGCTCACAGATTGAGATAGCTACTCCATTTTCACCTGCTCTACCACATCTTCCTATCCTGTGAACATATGTTTCTGACTCATTAGGTATGTCATAATTTAGGACAAAACTTAACTTATCAATATCAATTCCTCTAGCAGCAATATCAGTAGCGACTAAAACTCGTATTTGCGAATCTTTAAAAGATTTTAATGCTTTTTGTCTTTGATTCTGAGATTTGTCTCCATGAATTGCTGAAGCCTGAATGTTTTTCTTTCTTAAATTCTTAACTATTCTATCCGCACCATGCTTAGTTCTTGAAAATAGTAATAATTGATTTATTGATTGATCTTTTAATATGTAGAGCAATAAATCTTTTTTACTTGACTTATTTGTATAGTAGATGTATTGTTTAATAGTTTCAGCAGTTGATGATACAGGGTCAACAGATATTCTTTTTGGATGTTTTAATATTTGAGATGAAAGATCTATAATGTTTTTAGGCATAGTAGCTGAGAAAAATAAAGATTGACGCTCTTTTGGTAGTTGATTCAATATTTTTCTAATATCATGAATGAACCCCATATCTAACATTCTATCTGCCTCATCTAGCACAAAATAACCAATATCCTTTAATGATATAAACCCTTGTCCTATTAGATCTAATAACCTTCCTGGAGTTGCTATTAATATTTCTACTCCTTTAGCAAGCTTATTTGTTTGGGCCTCTTGTTTAACTCCTCCAAAAATAACAGTGTTTCGTACAGAATTATACTTTGAGTATACTGTAAAGTTTTCTCCAATCTGTATAGCAAGTTCTCTAGTAGGAGTCACTACTAAAGCTCTTATTTTGTTATTTGTCCTTTCACTTATCAAATGATGTAAAATTGGTAATGCAAACGCTGCTGTTTTACCAGTACCTGTCTGAGCACTTCCAAGCACATCATTTCTCTTTAATACTAAAGGGATTGCTTTTTTCTGAATAGCAGTTGGTTGAGTGTAATTTTGATCTTTAACAGCTTTTAGTAAGCTAGAGTGTAAGTTTAAGTCTTCAAATCTCATATAAAATTTCTGTTCTAGAATTTTTACAAATTTAAGTTATAATTTAAACTCATGAATTATTTTAAAAAATAACTGATTACTCAGAAAATCAAATAATTTTATTAAGTTTGAATTACTAGATTGATTGCCAGTACAAAAAGAGGTGCAATTTTTAGTTTTTAAGCTTGTTTACATCATGTAAAAGTAATGCGGTAACAATCTTGCTACCACTTATAGCCCATCCAAAACCAAAGATAATACCTCCAAATAAATATCTTGAAATACTAAAACTTTTTTCTTTTACTTCAATTTTTTCTCCAATCTTTTTGAATCCTACTTTTTCATAAAATTCTACCTTATTGTTTAATATGAATATTTTAAATGTTTAATGCTTTCACCATTGTTTTTAATTTCCATTAAAGACTCAAATCCTATTTGAATGTGTTGTTCTATGTACTTTTTATTCACTTTTTCATCAATTTTCTGAGTTTTTACTCCACTAGCAATCATTGGTTGATCAGAAACTAACAACAAGGCTCCAACTGAAATTTGATTAGCAAATCCAGCAATAAAAAGTGTAGCAGTTTCCATGTCAATAGCCATTACTCGTATTTTTTTCAGATACTCTTTAAAGTCCTTATCATGTTCCCAAACTCTTCTATTTGTTGTATATACTGTCCCTGTCCAATAATCTCTATTATGTTTCCGAATAGTTGAAGATACGGCTCTCTGTAGTTTGAAGGCTGGAAGAGCCGGAACTTCTTTGGGAAGATAATCATTTGATGTTCCATCTCCTCTAATAGCAGCAAGAGGGAGTATAAAATCCCCTATTTTATTTTTTTTCTTTAGCCCACCACATTTTCCTAAAAATAAACATGCTTTTGGATTTATTGCTGTTAAAAGATCAATGATTGTTGCTGCATTCGGGCTACCCATATTAAAATTTATAATAGTAATTCCATTTGCAGTTGTGTGAGGCATTGGCTTATCGAGACCTCTTATTCCAGAATTATATATTTTAGAAAAAACTTCGAGGTATTTATAAAAGTTTGTTAATAAAATATACTCTCCAAATTCATTTAATTTTGCCCCAGTATATCTAGGTAACCAATCTTTAACAATTTTAGATTTGCTTATTAAAATTTCTTTCATTTTTTAATTTCTTTTCATTGTTAATCTATTGTTATTCTTTTCTCTACTGTTCCATCATTGTATAAGTAGATTAGAGGTTGATTTGTTTGTTTTGTTTCTCTTCCTAATAGGTCTGTTACATTAAGAAGTTCTTTGTTGGTAGTTTGTTCTTCAATTATATTAGAAGTATTACCGCAATTAGAACTAAATATATTCCAACTATCAATACAATCATTACTTACAGTCCAATTCATCATAGACCATCCAGGATTGTCAACATCTACACAGAACAAACTATCATTTCCAGTAATATCAATATCCCAAAAGGTTGTTCCGATATTTTGATTGTTATTGTTTCTGATATCTAATGAAGTTAACTGATTGTCAAAACACCATATTTTTTGTAAAAAATAATTTCCACTAAGATCTAAGGATGTCAAACCATTTCTTTGACAAAAGAACAATTCCAAGAAAATATTTGAGCTAACATCTATTGAAGTAAGATCATTATTATCTATTATTAAATCTTTTATTGAAATATTGTTAATTACATCTAAGTAAGATATCTGATTATCATCACACCACAAAGATTCTAAAAGAGTGTTAACAGTAACATCTAAAGCCGTAAGTAAATTATAGTTACAATATAATGCTATTAAATTTGGATTATTACTTATGTCTAAAGATGTAATCTGATTGTTCTTACAATCAAAAACAGCTAAATTAGAATTCGTACTAACATCTATTGAGCTAAACAAATTAAAAGGAATAGTTAAATTTACTAGATTTATATTATTGCTTACATCTATAGTAGAAATTTGATTATGTCCTGCAAATAAAAAAATAAGAAATGAATTAGAAGTTATGTCTAATGATGACAGGTTGTTATAACTACATTGCAGATTCTTTAGATTAATATTTGCGGTTACATCAATTGCTGAAAGTTGGTTAGCATCACAATCTAATTTCTCAAGATTTATGTTATTGCTAACATCTATAGTGCTTAATTGATTATCTTGACAATACAGTTCAATTAATCCTGAAAAATCTTCTATACCTGTTACATCAGAAATACTGGTACTACTCAAATCAATAGTTGTTAAAGTATTAATGTTTGAAGTTTGAACAGAATCATCTAAAACATTATCATATCCCAAATTGATGAGTTTTTGTTCAAAATTATCATCAGGCACATAAGTATTTTGAGCTAAAACTACTATTGGTAAGCATAGAATTATAAGTAGTAGTTTTTTCATTGTTTTTATTTGATTAGTGAAAAATAAAATATGCAATTATTATTCCCATTACAAGTCCTTTACCCCAAGAAACCCACATTAATTGATAATTAGAGAGTTTAGATAACCCGTAGAATTTGATTTTTTTTTCTGTAAACTCTTCATGCCATTTTAAAAAACTCATAATTTTAAGTTTAATATAAGTAGTAGTTTTTTCATTCTTAATCTATTGTTTTAATCCTATTTTATTGTTTTGATTTATGGTTTAATGCCTTTTTAGTTGTTCCCTCCTCAGCATCGTTATTGACAAATTTACAAATTATTGAGTAAATTTATTTTATGAAAAAATTAGGCGTTATGAATCTTAAGTATTAAAATAATAAAATCTACTTTATGTGTAGGTTATTTAATATATTAAAAACAATTGAGTGGGTTTCTTTTTGGTGGATCTCTCGATCCTTATTTCGAACTTTTTTAGAAAATTATTAAGTAAGTTTGTATCTTGAATAATTAAAAGATGAATGTAAAAGGAAAAAATATTATAATAACTGGAGGTAGTCTTGGAATTGGAAAGGAAACAGCAAGA
>JAAZYM010000016.1 GCA_014239655.1 Flavobacteriales bacterium
TCACCATTGGAAGGATCAATACCCACAACGGCACCTTTTTTTCCTTGCATTGCATCGTATGCAACTTCTTGTAGCCTAGTATCTAGCGTTAAGATAAGATTATTTCCAGGTTCAAATGGCTGTGTATCCAATCGATCCATTACTCTTCCACGAACATTCACTAACAGTTTCTCTTTTCCTGGGTAGCCATGCAGTGAAGTTTCATAATCTCTCTCAATCGATGTTTTTCCAATCTGCTCTTTGCCAGTGTATATAGCAGAATCAAATCTTAAATAATCATTTGATGATATAGAGCCAACATAGCCTAGTGCATGGGAAAAAACTTCTCCCTTTGGGTAGTATCTTGTAAGTCTAGTTTTAATATTTATTCCTTTAAATATATTTCTATGATTGGCAAAAATAGCTATTTGTTTTTCAGAAAGCTTTGTATTTAATGTAATGGCTTTAAATTGATAACTGTTATCAACCTTCTTAATTTTCTCATTTAGTGCGTCTACTTTACTTATGTTGATTAGCTGTAGTTCTGCTAATTGATCCAATGTTTTCTCTATATGCTGGACTTGCTCGGGTATCATCTCAAGTTGGAATACTGGTCTATTCTCAGCTAATACATTGTTATTTCTATCAAAAATTAATCCTCTGCTAGGAGGTACTGACTGAGTTCTAATGGTATTATTTAGGGAGCGTAATTTGTATTGATCAGAATCATAAATTTGTAAAAAAACCAAACGTATAAAAATTATTGAAGCTAGTAATAGAATTAATAATGAGGAAAATAATATACGATTTAGGAAAATATTTTGATCTTCTTTTTGGGTTATGATTGATTTAAATGACATAAAACTATCTAGTTTTTATTCTTGATTGTAAGTTTTGCATTAACCCCATAAAGAAAGGCCAAATCAAAGATCCTAGTAATATACTTAGTAATTTTGATTGTGAAATTACTATTTTCCCAATCATTCCTTCTATCCAAAGATGCATCATCTCATTTATTATAAGCAGGATAAATACAGACAACATCATCTGCCATATAGGAAATACTCTAATTTGCAGTCTAAATCGATAGGTTATGTATGTTATTAAAGATAAAGCAAGAGAAGACTCACCCAGAATGCCGCCTTGTAAAATATCAAGTATTAATCCTATTAGACATGCTGAGAATAGACCAATCATTGAAGGAGTCATAATAGTAAAAAATATTAAAGACAAAGGTATCCATGGAACTCTTAAGAAAGATAGGTATTCCGGTAAGGGAATTATTGATAGAAGACTGGAAAGAATCAATATCAACCAAATAAAGGAAAGTTTTGATAGTTGGTTACTCATTTGGGTAATTTTTTTTAATATCTTGAATAACCAAAACTTCATTAATATTTTTTAGATTGGCAATTGGTTTAGCTCCAATACTAAGATAAGAATCTCCTTTTACCCTTTCTATATTCGAAATTATGGCAACGGGATATCCTTCAGGATATCTTCCACCTAAGCCAGATGTAATCAATACATCATTAATTTTAATATCAGAATTATTAGGAAGATTGTTGAGAATAATTTCATCATAAGAGCCAATACCAATTGCTATTGCTCTAAGTCCATTCCTTGCAATTTCAATAGGAATACCATGTTCAGGATCTGAAATAAGCAGAACCTCAGAAGCAAGTACTTGATCACGAAAAATATGGCCAATAATTCCTTTAGAATCTGCGATTGCAGCCCCTAAATCTATACCATCCATACTGCCTTTATTAATAATAATTTGATGTTTATCATTATCTTGATTGACTGAAATAATATCTGCGAAAATAAAATTTTTCCCGTCTTCTGGTTTTGCCTTTAGAAGTTCGAATAATCTTTTATTTTCAGCTTCAAGTTTATAGGTTTGTTGTACTTTTGAATAAAGTTGTATGTTTTCTTTTTTTAATAA
>JAAZYM010000071.1 GCA_014239655.1 Flavobacteriales bacterium
AATCTCAAATTTGGAGTGAGACTATCAGGAATGAGGATATTCTTGATTATATGTTCATGCCAAATATCATAGTTTTTTCTCAAAAAGCATGGTCTCAGGATCCCGAGTGGATGAAAATTCCAGATAAAACTAAGAGAGAATTTACTTTAGAATTTGAGTGGAATAAATTTACAAACACAATAGGTCAGAGAGTTCTCCCAATTATTGATAATATTTATGGTGGATTAAGTTATGATCTTCCGAAACCAGGTGGTATTATCAAAAATGATTCTCTCTATGCTAATTCTGTCTTTCCAGGATTAAATATTAAGTATACACTTGATGGTTCTTTACCTGATATTGAAAGCATGAATTATAATAATCCTGTAAAACTAAATAAAGATGATGTTGTAAATCTTAGATTATTTGATGATAAGGGTAGGGGAGGTTACCCAATTCAAGTTGATAAGTAAATTTAGATTCATCAATTATTTTTTTTAACTTTTGAACTATGAAAGATAGACTTCTATCAATAGATGTATTAAGAGGAATGACTTTAATCTTTATGATAATTGTCAATCAACCTGGGTCATGGGATAATGTCTTTGCACCTTTGCTTCATGCAGATTGGAATGGATTAACCCCTACAGACTATATATTCCCTAACTTTCTTTTTATTGTTGGTATTTCAATTGTTCTCTCACTAAATAATAAAAAAGGGTTAGATAGAAACAAAACAATAAGAAAAATTATATGGAGAGCTTTTAAAATCTATTTAGTTGGTTTGTTTTTATGGATATTCCCATCTTTTGACTTTGATAATATAAGGTGGACTGGAGTTCTTCAAAGAATTTCATTTGTTTTTCTTTTATGTGGGATGATATATATGTTTATAGATAAAAAATATTTTATGTATTTGTCTGTTATAACATTAATTATTTATTGGTTTATTATGTTGTACATACCAATACCTGGAATAGGTCAACCGGATTTAAGTGTACCTGAATTAAATATGGCACATTATATTGATAAAAATTATTTACCAGGTGTAATGTGGCAAGGAACATGGGATCCAGAAGGTATACTTACTACTATTCCATCAATAATTACTGGAGTTTTTGGTCTAATTGCAGGTACAATACTAATAAGCAATTCAGATATTAAAGATAAATTGCTCAATCTATTTTATATCGGTTTGATTCTTGTATTTGTTGGTGACTTTTTTAGTTGGTCTTTTCCAGTGAATAAGAATCTGTGGAGTACATCATACACCTTTTTAATGGGTGGAATGTCTTTTATGTTAACAGCTGCATTTACATACCTTATTGATGTAAATGGATATAAGAAATTTAAAATGTCACAAGTTTTTGGAACTAATTCAATTTTTACATATGTTTTAGCTGGTTTACTAAGCTCTATCTTTTATAGTGATTTTATTCTTGGGATGGAGCTAAATACAATGTTTGTAGAGAGTATGATTAATATTGGAGTTTATCCAAAACTAGCATCGTTGTTGTATGCAATTATTTATGTAATTATTATTTATATACCAGCATATTATCTTTATAAAAAGAAAATATTTATAAAACTCTAATCACATTCATCAAATTCTAGTAATTCATCTAAAAATGACTCGTCAGTTTTGTAGAAGTAACTAGTGCTTCCACCAGTAGACTTAGATTTTTCAATAACACTATCGTTTATTATACTATAAAACCAGTTAGATCCATTAAAATCTTCTGATAAATTAAGCTTAGTTTGATATTTAAACTCTGCATTTACAATAAAATTATTTTCATAAGTATAACAATTGTATCCTGCTATATAAACTTCAAGATATGCTCCATTTTCATTATTATTAAATGTCCAAATAGATTGATTATCGTTTGGTGTCCAGTAAGTTCCATCAAGACATTCTAGAAAGCTTGAACATTCTCCTGATTCATTGCTACTTGAACAGGCGGATGATATAATTGAAATAACAATAATTAATATTGAGCTAAATAAAGATTTTTTCATAATCAGTTTATATATGGTACTTGTTCAAGGGCTAAATTAATATTTGTTTCTGGTCTTTGACATGTTTTGTTTTGACAAACGTATATATAGGTTTCATCTTCGAAAAATCTATCAATAAAAAGAGGTATTTCACTTTCAATATTAGACTGAACAACAATTGTATTAGGTGTAAAGTTTCTAGTTATTTCATCTGTAATTAACTTTGCATTTGGTCCTATAACTGCAATCTCATAAAATGATTCAACCCTATTTAATATATTATTTGCCCAAACTGAATAAGAGTTTATGTTTCCATCTATAATTTTTTGAACTGAAGAAACCATTTTATCTGATAAATTAAGATATTCATCATCAAATATTACATGTCCAATATTAAATAGTTGTTCTGCTATTATAGAGTTAGGGGATGGGGTAACTCCATCATCTATTGAAATTACTTTAGTGAATAGTTCTTCATTATTGCTATATTTTAAAAGATCAGATTGCTCATCATTAAATAATTCTAAAGCATTGTCAACTACTTTTTTTGAAAAATCAAAATAAGATATGTTTCCAGTTGCTTGAAAAAGTCTCATTGAAGCCTTAGATAGGTATGCATAATCTTCCAGAACACCTTCTTGAAATTGATCTTCTTTATAAGTATGGATAAGCTTGCCTTTCCTAGAAGAGTTATCTTTTAACTCCTTAAACATAGACTTAGCTAAACTTAAATAATCTTGTTTTTTAAATGCATCATAAGCATCGATTAGTCCTATTATAGCTAGGGCATTCCAAGAAATAATTATCTTATCATCAATTCTTGGTTTTGTTCTGTCTTCTTTTATATTAATAATGTTCTTTTCCCAGATGGTTATTAAATCACTTATTTCTTTTTTTGAAATATTATTGGAATCCATCCATTTTTTTTCGTAATTAAACTTATTAGGTAAGAGTAAAAACCTATTTTTTTCCCATGGATTTTCAACATCTATATTATAATAGCTAAGAAAAAGATCAAAGTCAGTGTTTTCTGAAATCATTTTTAACTCATCCATTTCATAAGAATAATACTTTCCTTCTTCACCATCTGTATCTGCATCCATGGCAGCATAATATAACCCATCAGAGGATGACATTTTTTTACTCAGAAATGTTATGGTGTTACTTACTATATCTTTGTAAGATTCTTCTCCAAACACTTTATATGCCATTGAGAATAAACTGATCATTTGAGCTTGATCATACAGCATTTTTTCAAAGTGAGGAATTTTCCATTCGTTGTCAATAGTATATCTATAAAAACCTCCTTCAATAAAGTCATTCAAACCACTAGATCCTATTACATCTAATGTATTCTTAACATGACTTAAAACCTTTTCATCTTTGTATATTCTTCCATAGTTTAAGAGAAATAGATATTTAGATGGAGAAACAAATTTTTGTTGAGCTAAATCTCCACCAAATTCTAAATCCCACTTTTCCATCCAATCTTCAATATTACTGTTTAGAAATTCAGAGTTAAAATCACTTATTTCCTCTTGCTTCTTAATAGTATTGACATCCTTAACTCCATTTTTAACGTTTGCGGCAATCTCTTTTAGACCATCATAATTATCTTCTTTAAGTCTTACTATTCTCTTTAGAATATCATTCCATTGAGAAGTTGTATGATATGTGCCAGCATAAATCGGACTTCCATCAGGTAATGTTATCACATTTAATGGCCAACCACCCATACCAGTCATTAACTGAGATGCTGTCATATAGGCTTGGTCTACATCTGGATTTTCCTCTCTATCAACTTTAATATTTATGAAATTATCATTCATTAATTTTGCTATTGAGTCATTTGTGAAAGTTTCTTCTTCCATAACATGACACCAATGACAACTAGAATATCCAATACTAATAACAAGTAATTTGTCTAATTCCTTTGAAACATCAAAAATTGAATTAGACCATCTTTGCCAATTAATTGGATTCTCTGAATGTTGTTTTAAATAAAGACTGGTTTCTTTATTAAGTTGGTTTTTATTTACGCTATTAATATTCACTTCTGAGTTACATGAGTAGATTAGAAGTAAAATTAACACATAAAACTTAACCTTAGAAAGATTACTTATTTTGATATTCATAATTTTTTTAATCTTAAATATAAAATTCATAATAAATCTCAATATTTTTTTTTGATTACACAAAACTTAAAAAAAATAACTAAAGAATTTTAACCAAGCTTAGATGTAAATTAATTTTATAATAGAATTTAAACAAATTAAATTAATCACGTTTATGTTCGCTTCTTTTATTAGAAGTATCTGATTTGAAAGACCTGCCTTTTTTGGTTTTTAGGCAGGTTTTTTATTGACAATATTTCTCACCAATACCAGTAGATTCATATGTTTCTTTATCTACCCTCCCTGTTCCATATGGGTCAGGAACACCAGTGTACAAATTGTTATTATTACTTGAATAATTATTTCTGTTTCCTGTAGAATTATTATCTATTAAAAAAAAATATTCTCCATTAATTATTTCTTTACCTTCAATAGTATAGCATCTCTCCTTTTCGCAAGAATAGATTAGGAGAAATAATAGAGAAAAGTAAATTACTTTCATTACTACTCGTAATGTTTCCAAATAAAAGTTGAACCATCATTATTAACAGCGAGAACATCAAATATTGCCTTTTCATTGATAGTTTCCATACCAGGGACATTTGAGCCTGAAGGCATTCCCGGTACAGTTATACCCTTTATATCAGGTCTTTCACTTAATAATTTGGTTATAGCATCGTGAGGTACATGTCCTTCGACAAAGTATCCTTCAATAAAGCCTGTGTGACATGATTGAAGTGTTACATCTATTCCTGCTTTGACTTTAGTAGAATACATGTCATTAGTCTTGATAGCTTCAACATTTAAACCATTTTGTTCCATGTTAGCTACCCATCCTGAACAACATCCACAAGTAGGAGATTGATATACAACAAGTTTTTCTTTTGTATCTTGGTTACAAGAAAGTAAAAGTAGAGATAGTGATAAAATTATTTTTTTCATACTACAAATATCGTTTTTTTTTATAAATGGAACTTAATCAAGAAACGTTAAAAAAAGCTTATAATTATCTTTCCAAAGATCAATGCTTAAAATTTCTAATTAAAAGATTTTCTCATGAGATTGATATTTCAGAAAGGTATAATGAAAATTATGCTAAAGCTTTATCTTTCTTAATAATTGAACAACAAGTAAGTTTTAAAGCAGCAATTACTATTAAAAAACGTTTTATAGAAAAGGTAAACAACCTTTCAGATGTTGAAATTATAGATTTAGAAATAAATGATCTTCAGTCAATAGGTATTTCATTAAGAAAAGCAAATTATATTCAAAATGTCTACAAATACTTTCAGGACTCAAACTATGATTTTATATCTTCCTCGAATAAAGATGTTATTAGTGAGCTAGTAAAGATTAAAGGGATAGGTCTTTGGTCTGCTGAAATGTTCTTAATGTTTATTTTAATGAGAATAGATATTTTTTCTTTAGGTGACTTAGCTTTAATGAATAGTTTAAAGGTAAACTACAATATCAATATTAAAGATAAAGACGCTGTTGATTCTCTTATTAAGTTTTGGTCTCCTTATAAAAGTGTTGCATCCCTTCTTTTATGGAAATCAATCGAAGAAAAATATTATTATTCATAAAATATTAATTTAGAGTATGGAAAAGATTAGGAATATGCTTTTGAATATTTATTACAATTTAATGTCTAATCCCTTGATATCAATCATAGTAAGGGTTATTTTTATCTGTTTTTTACTTATAATAATTGCTTATTTTCTTTTCTATGCTATAATATTTGGAGTTATTTTGATTCCCATATACTATATTTGGAAATATATAAATTCAAGATAAATTGGAAAAACTTACAATTAGTGAAATAGAAACAAGTTTATTGACTTTAGAAGGATGGTCAGTAAATAATGGTGAATTGTGTAATTCTTATAAATTAAAATCATTTATGGAGGTAATGAGTTTTGCAAATTTAGTTGCAGACAAGGCGGAACAAATTAAACATCACCCCAAAATAATAATCGATTATAATAATATTGATTTTCAATTAGTTACACATGACATAGGAGGTTTATCAAAACTAGATATTCAGCTTGCTAAATTTATTCATGAAACATTCAATGAGCTATTCATCTAAAACGTATAATAGATTTTTATTCTCAACTATCTTTTTCATAACTGTATCATGTCATGGTCCTGAAAAACTTGACTTGACAAACATTGAGAATGAAGTCATAACCTTTTATGACAATCCTGTTGATGAAATCAACTTCCCTTCGATTAATATTAACACCAATGGTCAAGAAATAGTTGATGATCCAAAGGTCAATGCTGGGTTAGTAGTTATTGAAGATAAAATTGAAACTAATTATAATATTGGTATTGAAATACGTGGAAGTTCATCCCAGATGTTTCCAAAAAAATCATATGGATTTGAAACAAAAACTTCAGATTTTTCTGATGATTTAGATGTTAATTTAGGTGGATTTCCGGAGGAGGAAGATTGGATTCTATATGGACCTTATTCAGATAAATCGCTAATTAGAAATAAATTAACTTTTGATTTATCAAATGCAATTGGTTTTAAAGCTAGTAATACCAAATTTTATAATTTGTTTATAAATGGAGACAGCAAGGGCTTGTATATTTTAATGGAAAAAATTAAACGTGATTCTAATCGTGTTGATATATCTAAAAACAATTCTGAATCTGTTGATGCAGGTTATATTATTAAAATAGATAAACCTACAAGTGAAGTGGGTGGTTGTAATACCTGTTATGAAAATTCTTTTTCGTTTAGATCTAGCTATGACACCAATGGAAATCAATCTAATGATTCTGAAATTTATTTTATTTATGATTACCCTAAGCCTGATAATATAACAGATGATCAGAAGCAATTTATTTACTCTACAATAAATGAATTTGAGACAATTCTGACTTCAGATAATTTTGATGATCCAATTGAAGGATATGATAAAGTAATAGATGTCGATACTTTTATTGATTTTTTCATAATGAATGAGATAGCAAAAAATCCAGATGGATTTAGACTAAGCACATATATGAATAAAGACACAGGTGGTAAATTAAAGATGGGTCCAATATGGGATTTCAATTTAGCCTTTGGAAATGTTGATTATTGTGATGGAATGAACCCTGAAGGTTGGATATATAATTTTAACACAATATGTCCCTCAGATATATGGCAAGTTCCATTTTGGTGGGGAAGATTAATGGAGAGTGATAGCTTTAGAGATAAGTTAAAAGAAAGGTGGCTAGTATTAAGATCAAGCATTCTAAGTGATTCATCTATTACAATTAGAATAGACTCCTATCTAGAATATTTAAATGAAAACAAAGTAATAAATCAAAACTTCTACAGGTGGTCCATTTTAGGTCAGTATGTATGGCCTAATTATTTTGTTGGTGCTACTCATGAATCTGAGGTTAACTTCTTAAAGGATTGGATTAATCTAAGATTAAATTGGATGGATGGTCAAATTAATAATTTTTAAGGCACTCTTTTCCCTACACTCGCTTCTAAAATTTCAAACCAATCACTTTTCTCAATATCAATTTTAAGAGATCCTAATGATTTATTTATTCTTTCGACCTTTGTTGTACCTATTACAGGATATACTCCAGATGGAAGCTTAATAAGCCAGCTAATAAGTAGTTGATCATCACTGCAATTATATTTTTTTGAAAATAAGTCGACAACTTTCTTAAGTCTGGGATTATCAGTTTTATAATATTGTCCGAGTGGGCTATAGGCCATTGGAATTATATTATTAGCCTGCATATATTCAAGTGTTCCATCAAATATAGAATCTAAGTTTGTTAGTGATAAATTAATTTGATTAAATGAAATTTTTAATTTACCCTTAAACATTTCCATCTGTGAGACAGTAAAATTAGAAACACCAAAGCTTCTTATTTTATTTTCTTTCAATAGATAATTAATAGTGTTAGATATTTCAGAAATATTCATTAATGGACTGGGTCTATGAAGAAGAAAACAGTCTAAGTAATCAGTTTTAAGGTTTTTTAATGAATTTTCTACTGATTGAATTAAATGTTTTTCCGAGTAATCATAATGTTTTACTTTTATTGGTAGTTTTTCACACGGATACATAATTCCACACTTAGATATAAAAAAAACGTTTTCTCGATTAATACCTGTCTTTAAAAAAGCTTCTCCAAAAGTTTTTTCAGTTGTATAGCCACCGTAAATATCTGCATGGTCAAATGAGTTTATACCATTGTTAAATGCACTTAAAATCAATTCACTCATCTTATCTGATGAATGGTTTACTCCCCAGGCTCCCCAGTTCATTGTTCCTGATATAATCCTAGATAAATTCAATTTTGATAAGGTATTGATGAGTGATGTAGTGTAATTTTAATTGACTCATTGATTTTAATGTATCCAAATGAATATTCAACTTTAATTTTAGATTCATTATTTTCAAAAGTATAATTGCCCATAGCTAAACCTTGATTTTCTTTTATGATAATATCAGAATTTTCAAATATTATTTTTGACCATTTTGATAAAGCAAATCCATTATCTTCTTTACATTTCTTATCATCTCCAGCAATAAAATATGAAGTAGCAGATTCTTTGTTGTTTCTAAACTGTTCTATGTTTGCTTTAGTTGGTTTAAACAAAACCTTTTCTTGGAAGTTGTATACTTCATCTAGAAATTCACTAACAAATGATTGTAATAATACTCTATTGTTTGAGATCTCACCCATCTTAATGATACCTTCAGACCATTGTTTTTGAGCTCTAATTATATCTTCTTTTGTTATCATCTTATAATAAAATTAAAAATTTTACACTACTGTTCTATTGAATCTGCTGAAAAACTTATTATTTCATCTCCATTTGATGCGTAAGATATATCAATGGGATTACAGCATACCTCGCAATCCTCTATATAAGAGTCTTTATAAACTGATTTATCAAATATCATTGATATCTCCTCCCAGCAATGTGGGCATTGAAAAAAATGTTCTTCTGTCATTTAAAAAAAACTTAGTAATACACTAAAAAAAAACATTATTAAAACTAAAATCAAAAATGGCCTAAAAAATCTCAGTTTGGACATATAATTTTTAAAATTACTTCAATTTAAATACATTTTTATTGTGATTTTGATAAAACTTTAATTTAAAATAAAACCTGTTAGTTAGATAGTTATTTCTTATGATAGATTTATAAAATAATTTATAAACAAACATTATGAAAAAATTATTTTTAGTAGCATTACTTTGTCTTTCTTTTGGAGTGAATGCTCAATATTACTCTGTAACCTACATAAACGTATCGCAAGATGACGTTGCTGAGGTTGGAAGACTAGAAACTCAGTATTGGTCTAAAGTAGCAAAAGCTAATATTCAAGCAGGTAAACAGCTTGGATGGGGATTGTTTGCTCATGTTGGAGGAAACTCTGATAATTGGACACATGCTTTTATCAATGTATATGAGACAATAGATCAAATGATGGATCAATCTATTTGGGATCCAGAAACATTAATAGGCGTATCAGCAGAAGATATAAATACAGCAAAATATTATAATTCAACTAATATTCATCATTATAAGATTCAAGGGCAAGTTCCTGGGACAGATGGTGTGGCTGCAATTTGGAATTATGGAAGACCTGAAAACCTTCAGGGATTTGTCCAAGACAATGTAACTCTTTGGGGTCCATTTTTTGAAAAAAATGATACTGGAAGAACTAATTGGGGTATTGCAACTAAGATAACTGGGGTAAACCAAACAAATGCTACCGTTATGACATGGGATGGTTATGAATCAGTTGCAGATGCTGTTAAAGTATTAGCTGGAGAGGGTGATAATTCTGGACCTTCTAAATCAAAAGCTGGAGATTACATGCCAGACGGTTTTTTATATAGAGCTGTTATTAGACAACTAATGTGGATTGATTCTAATCAATAATTTAATTTATTAACCATAAATTAATGTGAAAAACCCCTGGGAAACTTGGGGTTTTTTTTTAATGGCAGCTTACATTATATTTCTTAAGTCTCCAATAATTATAGGGAAGAGGAGTTAAGAATCCTACAGTTAACATAATCGGGACTACCCACCATGTTATCATTGCTCCACCTGTTAAAGCTATGTCGGTTAAGTTCATAGCAAATTCCATTGAAACCATTGAAATAAAACTCATTCCTAATGCTGTTTTTAAAGCTTTTGAAAACGACATTTGTTTAATTAGTATAATTGTTTCTAGAATTATAGAAGTAATCAATCCGTTAACTATAGCAAGTAACATAATACCACCAGTAGTCCAAGTGTGATCGATATTTTGAAAATATAAAATTGTACCAAAATCACCTATAGAGCAACCTATTAAACACCACATTGTATTGATTCTTGCTCTTTTCCAGGTATGTTTACATTTCCAAGATATAGATGAATCCATAATTCTTATATTTTTAATAAATTTACGATAACTCTTTATGAGAAAAACACTTTTAATCATTTTAATCTTTTTTTTACTAACATCTTGTAGTGTTCATACTTTTACATACGGTGATGGACCAAAACAAGGATATACTAAAGTTTTGAAGCAACATAATTTTGTTGGTGGATTAATATCAGATACCACACCTAATATAGGAGAGTTAAATGGGAAGACAGACTATAAACTTGTAGTAAAACACTCAATAGTTGATAGTATATTATCTTTTTTATCTTTTGGCCTATACACACCAACCACTATTACGATATACAGGTAATAAATAACTGTAAAACAAATAGTTAAGGATTAAACTTCAACTAAAGAATTATTAGAATTTTTATTGAAATTTGAGAAATTAAAATCAATTTTTCCTACATATACACCATTGGAGCCTACCTGATTTATAATTACATCTTTATTCTTAGAATTTTTAATAATTTCTGGTTTTTTTAATAATGTATGAGTGTGACCTCCGATTATTAAGTCAATATCAGATGTTAATCTACCTAGTTTTAAATCACTTATTTTATCACCTTGATAAGTATGACCAAGATGCGAAATACAAATAATCAAATCACATTTTTCCTCTGTTTTAAGTTTATGAGTCATTTCATTACTTATTTCAATAGGATCATGATATTTAGTTTCTTTATATAGGGAAGAATTTACAAGACCATTAAGCTCTATACCTAATCCAAATACACCGATTTTAATATTTTGTTTTTTATAAACTTTATATCTACTAACAAGACCTTCTAATGCAGTATTAGTAAAATCATAATTAGATGAAATAAATTGAAAATCATTATTTAGTATATTTCTTTTAAGAATATCTAGTCCTGCATCAAATTCGTGATTACCAATCGTTGCTGCATTATAACCCATTTTCTTCATTAGATTAAGTTCCAATTCTCCCTGAAAGAAATTAAAGTATGGAGTTCCTTGAAATATATCACCTGCATCAAAAATTAACGTATTAGGATTAATTTTCATTAATCCTTTAAAAATATTAGCTCTTTTAGCAAACCCTCCTCTATCAGGATAAATATTGTGATTAAATGGAAATGGTTCAATTTGACTATGAACGTCATTTGTATGCAAAATAGATATCTTAACATTTTTATCTAGAATATTGCAGGAGTTTAAACCAACTACTGAAAGTGATGCTATACTTGAATTATAAATAAATTTTCTTCTATTCATTTTTTAAAAATCTATTATCAATATTTGATGATAATTTTAAATTAGACTTTGTGAAATTTATAAATGCATCTCTTAGTGAATATCCCAATCTATATACTCTAGAGTTTTTTTCCAAAAAAAACATATTATCTCCTCCATTTAATAAGTAATCATTTGTGCTTATATAATATTTTTTTGAAGGATCAATTAATTTTCCTTTAATAAGAGCTTTATCCGTTCCAATTGATATTCCAGATATAGGATGAGGATTAATTTCTTTTCTTAAAAAAGTAATTATTTCTTCCACAGTCTCTCCAAGGACCTCAATAATAACAATTTCATTTTCAAAGGGTAATATTTTATAAATATCAGTAAGTTTTATATCACCTTTAAAGAGAGAGGATCTAATACCACCATGATTTTGAAGCACAAAGTCAATTTTTTTACCTTCTTGTTCATTAAATATTGAATCTGATTGAGTAAATAAAATATCAGCAACAAGATTACCTAAGCTTGAATTAAAATTTGTTTTATTGAAATCTGTTTTAGTGTAAAGACCTTCAGAATAACCTACAATGCGATCTAGCTTTAAATCAATAGAGTCTTTATAAACTTGAATTTCATCTGTGAAAATATTTTCTTCGGGTCCAATTATTTCAATTCTTGAAAAAGAAGTTGAGTTTAATTCTATATTATCACAACAAATAAAACTTGATGATATAATTATTAAAAGAATTTTATGAATATTATTCAATGATAAAAATAATTAGAATGTTTTAGTTCAATTTTAATTTTTAAATGTACTTATTCTTCATCACATTTTTCATGAACTTCAGAAATAAAAGGTCTTAGATGAATATGATCTTTGGGAATTAAGAAACTAGCTGTTATTTCTATTATGCATGCTATAAAAGCAATTGAGGCTGTTATATAAGCTTGTTCATAAAGAGCACTTACAAATTCTATAAAATGGAAAATTGAGTGTATACGTAATCCAAACCTTATAATTTTAATAAGATTTTTTTTCATAATTGTTTAACTTTAATTTTTAGAAATGAAATTATTCGTAAAGTTTATAAAAAAATTATTCTTTTACATAATCCTTTTTACAGGAATTACACTCTCATCAATGATATTTGATAGTTTTATTAACAAGGAAGATGATAGTGGATATTTAATTGCGTTTGGAATATGTTGTCTGACTTTTTTTATTTTAGAATATTTACTGCCTAAAATTAAAAATTAAGATTGTTTTGATAATAAAATAAGTAAACCTACTACCATGAGCGCAAAAACAATAAATCCTACAAAGAAAATCAAAGATTCCATTCTATAATTTACAATTAATTAATGGAATTTGAATAGATTTAGTGAATACATTCTTTTATATTATGAATGAAACAGAATTTTTTCGAATAATTTTTACAGTAATATTTATTGTATTAGCTCTAAGGTTTCTTCTTAAAAAAAGAAGATAATTGCTTTAAATTATTTTATTTTAATTTAATATAATTAGTAAATTAGAGCTTAACTTTAAATCAAACAAAATGAAATCAAAAATTTTAATATTGGTAGCGTTGTTCGTTACTACAATCGGATTTTCTCAAAACAATCCTAATAATACTTACATGACAACCTTTGTCTATAAAGCTAAAGATGGAATGGTAGATAAATTTGAAAAAGCTGCTGATAAAAAAACAAAAATGTTTAATAAAGAAGATGGCAGTATTATTCATACTTATAAAGTCCTAACCGGAGATAATATGGGAGTTTATGAAAGATATTTAGTAGGTCAAAGTAATAAAAGCTATGATCTTGACCGCTCTGATGAATTAGAATATTGGGAAAAAAATGTATCGCCATATGCAGATCCTGTAGGTGGTCAACAAAGATGGATGTGGGAAGAATGGGCCCAAATTGGGGATCAAGCACCACCTAAATATCTAACTAAAACTATTATTAGATTCAAGCCCGGTATGAGAGATCATATTTCTAGATTTATATATAGAACAGGGAAGGTTCTAGAAAAAAGAAACCCATCTGCTTTTAGAAGAGTTTTTAGTCCTGTATCTGGGGGTGATATGAATATTCTTGTTGTGTTTAGTGGTTTTGATAAGTATGGAAGAGAATGGTCTAATATGGATTCAACTTGGGAAGAAGACTATAATGAAATGTTTGGTTGGGAACAACAATCAAATGATGAAATGATGAGAGATAAAAGCTTAAGAGAATGGAATGGAAGAGTAAGAACTACTCTAGAAAGAGTAGACTTCTAATAAATATTTTTATAAATAAAAAGGCTCCCAAGAGGAGCCTTTTTTATTATAAATAGAAAGAGCTCCTAAGAGCCCTTTCACCAAACAAAATAATTAAACAAAATTATTCTGGAAGCACTACATTATCAATTGCATGAATCACTCCGTTAGAAGTATCTACATCTGCAATTACTACTTTAGCTTTTCCACCTTGGTTATCATATACATACACGCTACCTTCCCATAATTTCAAAGTTAGATCGCTACCTTGTAGGGTTGTTACTTTAAACTCTCCACCATTATCGTTAATAGCTTTTACGACATCACCTGCCATAAATTTACCAGCTACCACATGATACGTAAGAATAGATTGTAAAGTTTCTTTATTCTCAGGCTTTAAAAGAGTATCTATAGTTCCTTCTGGTAGTTTAGCAAAACCATCATTTGTTGGGGCAAAAACTGTAAATGGACCTTCTGAAGAAAGTGCACCTACTAAATCTCCGGCTTGTACTGCAGCAACTAGTGTTGAGAAGTTATCATTAGAAACAGCAGTTTCTACGATGTTCTTGTCATTTACACCTGAACTTAATACAAGACTTAAAATTGAATATTTTATAAAACTTAATATCATTTTTTTGTTTTTAAATTAGAGTGCAAACATTCTGCTTTTAAATGGATTAATTCTTAAAGATTATACCTTTAACTTTTAATTAGTAAAAGTTTTAACATAATTTTAAAATATCGAAACTTGAAATAATGGGAGGTTTAAAATCGTATCTATATTTATTATTACTGTTAGCTTTGTTTTCTTGTAATAAAGAAATCACTCAGCAGAATGATGAATCTAATGATGTAAGTTTTACTGAATTAGGAAGTGATGCTCCTTATTTATATGGTGAAACTTATTATGGTAGAAAAAGTTATGTTACTTATTACCCTGGCAATATTCCCTTAATATTAAGTATTCCCCATGGTGGAGATATCTCACCACCCGAAATTGGAAATAGGTCATATGGAGTTACTGTTACAGATTCTAACACAATTGAGTTGGGTATAGCAATTAGAAATTACTTTTATTCTAATTATAATATTAGACCTTATGTAATAATAAATAACCTAAAGAGAACTAAACTTGATGCAAATAGAGAGATTATAGAAGCAGCTCAAGGAAATGTTTTTGCAGAGAGAGCATTTGATGAGTTTCATTTTTATATTAATTCTGCAAGAGAGGAAATCCTCTCTAAATATTCTACTGGTTTTCTATTTGACATTCATGGTCATGGGGCCAATCCAGATGGATTTTATGACATAAGGACATGGATTGGATATTTGTTAAGTGGAGATCAGCTTGATAATTCTAATAGTTATATTGATCAAAATATTTCTATTGATAACACTAGTATCTTTAATATTGCTAATTCCTCAACTGAAACATTATCTGAAATACTAAGGGGTCCAAATAGCTTAGGGTCATTTTTTGAGAATAATTTATATACAGCATTACCGAGTCCAAATAGTCCTAGTCCAGAAGGTATGAAATACTTTAGTGGTGGTTATAATACATTTCTTTATGGGAAGGATAGAAATTTTAATTTTAATGCAATACAGTTAGAGTTTCCATTTCCTGACCTAAGAGATACACAACAGTCTAGAAATACCTTTGCATCTGCTTTTGTTAACTTAATTCAAAAGTATATTCAAATCCATACAGGAATAGATATTTTTCAAACTGATTAAATATTTTAACATTATCTTAAAATGAACCAATTGATATATTCAATATAATTGCAATATGAATAAATATTTGTCACTTATATTACTTATTGTATGTATGTCATGTTCTAAATCTGATGATGCAGGTACAGACTATTCTTCAAATTCAAACACATCCTTGTCTAATAATAGCAACACTTCATCATCTTCAGATCCTGTAGCTTTGACTGAATTACCCTCTGGAACTTTTGTATTCTCAGTTACAGCTCAAAACTCTAACAATTATAGAGTATCCGTAACCGATAGTAACGAAACTCAATTTGGTTTTGATCCTACTCTTAAAGTAAATGCTGGTGATGATATTGTGTTTAATGTAAACTCTCCTGGTCATCCTTTTTTTTTAAAAACTTCTACTGGTGTGGGTTCTGACAACCAAACACCAGATGTCACAAATAATGGAACTGATAATGGTACTATTTCATGGACTGTTCCAGCAGGAAGTTCGGGTACAACATTTTACTATGTTTGTTCAATCCATGACTCTATGGTAGGCTCAATAATTGTCCTTTAACTAATTAAATATCAACTTTTATTTAGTTATTTGTAAAATGATTGATTTTAAAGAGGTTTTTACTGCAAGTATGATACTTTTTGCTGTTATCAACATAATAGGCTCAACACCTGTAGTTGTATCTATAAAAGAGAAGGTTGGCAAGATTGAATCTGAAAAAGCTACCCTAGTAGCAATGATTATAATGATTGGTTTCCTTTTTGTAGGTGAGGAAATACTAAATTTAGTTGGTATCGATATTAATTCATTTGCAGTAGCTGGTGCAATAGTAATATTTTTTATTGCTCTTGAAATGGTTTTAGGTGTTACAATGTTTCAGGGAGAAGAACCTGAAACTGCATCTATAGTTCCAATAGCATTCCCTATCATTGCAGGAGCTGGAACTCTTACTACTCTTTTGTCTCTTAGAGCTGAATACCATCTAGTAAATATTATATTGGCAATTATGATTAATTCTTTATTTGTCTACATAATACTGAAATCTGCAAATAGGATTGAAAGAATTCTTGGAAAAAATGGAATTGGAATTATTAAAAAAGTTTTTGGAATTATTCTTTTATCTATATCAGTAAAACTTTTTTCATCTAATATTAGTTTAATAATATAGAGAAAGATGAAATACTTTAAATTACTTACTATATACTTTATGTCAATTTCTTATACATATGTTGGAGTAAGACACTTTATAGACCCTGATTTTTTTCTTGCCATAATGCCAAATTATCTTCCTTTTCATTTGGGGTTTGTTTATCTCTCTGGAATTGCTGAAATTTCATTTGGGATTCTACTTTTTTTTAAAAAAACCAGAACTTTTGCATCATACGGATTAATTATACTTCTTATTTGTGTTTTTCCTGCTAATATTCATCTCGCAGAAAGTGAGTTATCTCAGTCCATTTTGGGTGCTACAAGAAATCAAACTATCATTAGACTTCCATTTCAGGTCCTTTTTATTTTACTAGCTTATTGGCACTCAAAAGATAATTAAATTTAAAAATGAATAACTTTTTTAAGTGGCATGAAAAGATGATTTGGAAGATTTCAAAAGAATTTAATCTTAGTAAATATCAAGTCCTTATTTTAACTTGGCTCGAGGGTGTTTTAATCGGAGTTATACTTTGTAAGTTTATATTTTAATATTTATTTGTCCATCAAAAACTAATTTTGCTGGTCCAGTTATACTAATATTATTAAATTCCTTATTCTTAGAGTTAAATTGAACTTTTAAGTCACCACCTCTACATTTCATAGTAATAAGATTGCTATTTGACTTTCCTAAATAATTCATACATATAGCCGATGCTGTAGAACCTGTTCCGCACGCAAGAGTTTCATTTTCTACGCCTCTCTCATAAGTTCTAATTTTAAAAGTTTCATTAGATATTTTTTCAATAAAATTAACATTTACACCTTCTTTTTTATAGTGTTCATTATACCTAATAGAGCTTCCTTCTAGGTTAACATCTAATTTATCAGTATTTTCTTTTTCAATAACTAGGTGTGGTGATCCAGTATCTACCCAAGTTCCATATTTATTCTCTATGATCTGAGAATTAATCTTCATCTCCATTTTAATCAGATCCTCATTAATTACCTTAGCTTCGTGAACACCATCAAATGCTTCAAATACAGTCTTTTTACCAATGATGTTATTTTTGAAAGCAAAAGATATTGCGCATCTTGAACCATTTCCACAAAGAGAGCCTAGATTTCCATCAGATGTATAATGAAAAATTTCAAAGTCAGTTGATTTAGATTCTTTTATTAAGATAAGTCCATCTCCACCGATACCAAAATTCCTGTTACAGAGCTTCTTTATTAGTAGTGAATTATTCTCAATATTATTATTTCTATCGTCAATTACAATAAAGTCATTGCCAGCGCCGTTATACTTACTAAAGTTTATTTTCATAAAGGCGCAAAGGTAAAGAAATATGTAGATTAAAGACTATTTACCGTTTTGAATTGGATCAGAATTTGGCATCATTTTGTTTAACACAAAATAGACTGGACAAAATTTAGTAAAAGGACTTATAATTTGAAGAAACCCTACACCAATTACTATCCATAAGAAACTGTAATTTCCTGTTAAATAACTTAATCCTACTCCTGATAAATATAAAATACCAACTATTGCATCATGAGCTCTTACTTTTGAAATATTTTTTTCCATTTTTTTATTTTATTAAAAATAAATATTTTTTGTTAATTGGGATACACTATATCTCTAATTTCACCCCAATTTACTAGTTTAATACCTTCCTCGATTAGTAACTCTTTAATCTCATCTGAATTAAATACTTCAAAATCTAGCTGTCTCCATCTAGCCCCATATTCTGGGTGCTCTATTGTAACTCCTTTAAGCTCCTCATTATCATAGCCTAAGTGCAGTAGAAACACATTTAATCCAGGATTTAATGATTTTATCTTATCCGAATATAAATTATACCAATCATCATATTTATAAATATCTTTTACCAATAATGTATTTGCAACATTCTCTCCTACAGCAGATTCAATAAATTCTCTGTCTGCTCCTGGATATAACATATATATATCATTTACAGGAACTATATAATCAGGCATTGGAAAATCTTCATCAAATAAATTAAGACTTCTTGTTTTTGTAACCATTGAAACTAGTTTGTTTTTATGACCTACTTCAATGTAAGCTTTCCATAAATTTTTATTAACAGCTAATGAACCCATATGTGTGTCAATATGAGTTGGATTTAAACCTATTAATTTTGAATAATCAATTTGTGCTTGAATTTCTTTTCTTACCTCCTCTGGATCAGCTTTTAAATTTACTTCATTTGTATTGTCATAGAATTCATTTTCTTCATTTAATAAAGAACTAATTTCATTAGATGACATTACACCATTCCATTTATAGTTTTTCCACTCTGCTGTAAGAGTTAGGTGAAGACCTAAGTCATAATTTGGATAATTTTTATGGAATTGTGCAACTTCTTTGACCCATGGAGATGGAACCATAATACTTCCAGAGGTTATTGCATTATTTTTAAACCCCTCAAATGATGCAATATTTACCGAATGAGAGACTCCAATATCATCACCATGAATGATTAGAAGTTTGGCATCCTTATCATACCCTAATTTTTCAGCTATATTATTGATTTGTGAATTGCTGTTTGTAGAAAATATTATTAAAATAATTAAAATAAAATGTTTCATGTAGAATTAGTTTTAATATAATATAAGTATATTTTAAGATAAATTATACTAGATGAGAATATTAATAACCCTTGTTAGCTTCCTACTTTTTAGTTCATGTCAATCTGATTATGAAGAAAATAATATTGCAATTGTTATTCATGGAGGCGCAGGTACAATTCTTAAAGAAAATATGACTCCTGAATTAGAATTGGCTTATCTACAAAAGTTAGAAGAGGCAGTTAAAACAGGTTATCAAATATTGCAAGAAGGTGGAACAAGTCAAAATGCTGTTGAAGAAACTATAAAAATAATGGAAAATTCACCCTTATTTAACGCTGGTTTAGGAGCAGTTTTGACTAATGATGAAACAGTGAGTTTAGATGCTTCATTTATGGAAGGTTCTAATCTTAATGCTGGAGCAATAGCTGGTTCTCAGTATATAAAAAATCCAATTTCTGCAGCTATTTCAGTCATGAATGATTCCCCACATGTTCTTCTTTCCTCTGAAGGCGCAGATGAATTTGCAATTAAAATGGGATTAGACACCATGCCTAACTCATATTTTATAACTGAAAGAAGACTAAATTCAGTTAGAAAGGCAAAAGAAAATGATAGACTAGCAGTTGTTGATCCCTTTATTAATGACTATAAATATGGAACAGTTGGTTGTGTAGCAATTGATAAAAATGGAAATATTTCATCAGGAACTTCAACTGGAGGAACAACTAATAAAAAATGGGGTAGAATAGGGGATGCTCCCATTATAGGAGCAGGAACTTATGCAAATAATGATTGCTGTGGAATTTCTGCAACAGGATGGGGAGAGCATTTTATTAGAAATGTAGTTGCATATGATATTGCAGCTCAAATAATGTATAACGATGAAAGTATAACTGAAGCGTCAAAAAAATCATTAGAAAAAGTTATGAAAACTGGAGGTGACGGTGGGGTAATAGGTCTAGATAAAAACGGGAATGTATCTATGGAATTTAATACTGCTGGAATGTACAGAGCTTTTATAGGTAATGATGGAGAATTGATAGTGAAAATTTATTCTAATTAATCAATTGGTCGATAAACCTTTCTATCACTAAGATTTTTTAAAACTTTACTTTTTGAGAATAAAAGTGGGAAAAACTTGTCATTAGCCCAGTCTTCATATAGGTTTTTATAAAACTTGCTATTTGGATCTCCAGATTGCCCTGGAGAATTTGTTGCAAAACTTTTATCCCAATCTTTTGTATTTATAACCACTCTAAAGCTTCCTCCAGATCTTTGATTAAGTTTGCTTGAAGTAGAGCCAGGAGTAAAACCATCACCACCTCTAGGGTAGGTTTTAAGTTCAACTATTTTTTTTATAGAATCATTTACAACATTTTCTAATGGATGATTTATTTTAACATGTTTATAATCATCTTGACCGTAAATCCACTTTTCTGAATCCTCTCCATATCTTTCTTTTAAGCTTACTATAGCCGCATCAAATGTTTTCTCAAGGAATTCAGCTCTGTAAGAGTTGTTCATTTTTGATATATTCTCAATTATTCTAAACATTTGAACATCTAAATATTGTCTAACTGATTTTGGAACAAACTTATTTACAAACTCTAGATATATTTGTGTTTGCCATTCTATATAAATACCCGCTGCAATAGAATTTTTATCTAAAATATTATTCCAATTTTTAAGTTTTTCAAAATAATTTAGATTATTTGAAATGTTTCCAGAAGCAAGCTTAATTATTTGTTCAGATGGGATCGAATAATAATCAACTTGGAGATCAATCATCTCATCTATATTAAATTTATTTTTACTTTCAATTAAACTATTAATTCTATTTCCTCTGTAAGGATCAGACCAATCAAAACCCACAGCATCCCACCTTTTATAGTCATCAGGAGTAACATTTTGGTTAGCAGTTGAGATATAACCTTTTTCTGGATTATAAAGATTAGGTTTTTCTATTATTGGTAAATATCCATTCCAATCATATTTTCCATTACCATTAACTGGAACTAAACCACTATGAGATTTTCTTATAGGAGCTATTCCAACAGCCTGCCATCCAATGTCTCCGTATTTATCTGCCCAAACCATATTTTCCCCAGGTATATTAAAGTAAGTACAGGCATCTCTGAATTCTTCCCAATTCTTTGCTTGGTCCATTCTTAAAGATGCTAGATATGGTGATCCTCCTATCTCAGACCATCCATTCTTTACTGCGTATGCTTTTTTTCTTTTTTTATCAATGAATGTTACAGGTCCATGAACTGAATATAAAAGCTCAACATTAACTTCATCTTTATTTTTGACTTTTATACTTTCATTAATCTTTTTAAATCTTTTCCATTGACCGTCATGCATATACTCATTAAGATTAGATGGGTTTAATTTATATACATAAAGATCTTCAGCATCCGTTCTAAAAACTGTTAATCCCCATGCACCTATTCCATTGTGACCAATTGATATTCCAGGAATTTCTGGTTCGCCACCTCCAATAACATTCCATCCTGGGGCAACTAAGTGTGCCATATATCTTAGTGAAGGGTTAGATAATGATCTATGAGGATCATTAGCTAAAAGGGGATAACCATTAAACGATTTGTCACCTGAAAGTGCCCAATTATTACTTCCTATTGAATATTCATCATTAATAAAATTAGATTCTACAACCTCAGCTACTTTATCACTACTCTTATATTTATCTAATACATAATGATTTTTAAATTTAATTGGCTCTCTATAAGCATTATATAGTCTTAGAATATCTTGTTTTAAATCATCATGAGTAATATTTTTATCAAGTTCCAATGAAGGTTCTTTTGGATGAAACCACATAAGTTCCTTAACCTTATCTTCTCCTATAAGTGAAACTGCTCTTCCAATATTAAGTTCTTGATCAATATTTCCAAGTAATCCTTGATGTCTTGAAATGACAACTTCATTAGTCCAAGTATCAGGTTTAATACCTAAAACCTTAAATTCAATCGGAAGCAATTCAGGATTATTGTTTATTTCTTCAATATATTTATTAACCCCTGAAACAAAAGATGATATAATTTTAAAACCATCTTTATGATAGTGATTAAGTTCATCTTCAATATCACCTCTAAATTTAAATAATCTAGTCCCTATATCTCTATCTAATTCATCTTCTCCAAATATTTCTGATACTGTCCCAGTTGCTTGCCTTCTCCATATTTCAAATTGAAACAATCTATCCTTAGCAGCAAGGTATCCTTGCATAAAAAATAAATCATCTTGATTATTAGCATAAATGTGATTTATACCATAGTTATCTCTAAGGACTTCTACCTCATCACTTATTCCTTGAATTTGAAATGAATCAGTACAAGAATAAAGAATGGTAGTAATTAATACTAGGATTAGTTTTTTCATAATGATGTTGTTCTTCCTAAATTATTAAAAAAATATCTCTTGAGCTAATCTAAAAGTATTTGAGTGAGCTTCAATAATATTCTTTAATATCGAAGAATAACCTCCTCCCATTGAAACCTGCACAGGAATTGAATTTTTATGACATATTTCTAGAATATATTTATCTCTTTTCTTACAACCTTCTATTGACAGTGATAATCTTCCAAGTTTATCATTCTCTAAAACATCAACACCTGATAGATAAAAGATGAAATCTGGTTCAAATTTATTAAGTACTCTAGGGATTGTTTCTTTTAATTTATCAAGATATTCATCATCCTTAGTATTATCATTAAACTCAATATCTAAATCACTTATTTCCTTTCTAAAAGGATAGTTTTTCTTTCCATGAAAAGAAAGGGTAAATACATTAGGGTTTGAACTGAATAGGGATGCAGTTCCATTTCCTTGATGAACATCAAGGTCAATAATCATTATCTTTTTTGCTAATTGCTCATTTAATAGATAGTTAGCACCTATAGCTTGATCATTTAACATACAAAATGCTTCCCCTCTATTATAAAAAGCATGATGAGTTCCACCTGCAATATTCATAGATATCCCATTCTTAATTGAGTAGTGAATGCCTTTAATAGTCCCTTGTGCAATTTCCATTTCTCTTTCAACTAATTCTTTGCTTAATGGAAAACCAATTTCTCGTATTTCTTTTTTAGATAAATTAAGGGAAGTAAATCTTTTAAAATATTCAATTTCGTGAGTCAATAAAACTATATTCTTGTCAATTTTATTTGGCTTAAAAAAATTATCATTTGTACAAGTATTTTCGCGAAGAAGTTGCTCTGGAATTAATTCATACTTAATCATAGGGAATCTATGATTCTCTTCAAGAGGATATATATAGTTTTCATTAAACGCAATCTTCAGCATTGAGATAAATATAAAAAAAAAGACCTCACTAGGAGGTCTTTTTCATATTATGTAGATAAATTTAATCTTACCAACTGCTACTCATTTCTGGCATTAACATTAAATGTCTAATTCTTCTTCCTTCAGGCATTAAAGTTGCATCAACTTTATCTGAATCTTGTTCATAAGCATCATTTCCATACAATTCATTGTACTTTTCAATCATAGCTTGGAGTGGTTCTCCGTAATCAGCAGATTGACCTGCATACCCATCATGGTGAAATCTAACTTGAACCCAATTACCATTACATCCAGATGCACATCCAAGAACATTCATTGCAGATCCATATCCACTTTCAACCATTGCTTTTTTTACTCTTTGACGAAATCTCCAAAAATCTTGTTCTCCAGAGTCTTTATAGTTATAATAAATAACTCTTCTTAAATTAGTGTTTCCTGATTCTTCGGGAACATGAGATAGATTTGCATTTCTTGACCATATTCTTGCAGCACCTTCTGTATAGTAAGGTCTTGCATTTTTATTCCAATATGATAATTCATCTGCATCAACTGGATTATCTAATTCATTCATTGATTCCATCCATCTAACTCTTATAAAGTCAGTTGCATTAGGTCCTGTTAATATTTGAAATGTATAGAATTTTTCAGAATCTTCACTGTTGTTATACATCTGAGTCTTTTTTGCAACTCCAGACATAAACTTGTCCATTTGACCATCTTTAACTTCAAGAATTCTTGCTTGTCCAACTTGAGCACTTAATGATGATACAAATAGAATTAATAATAATGTAATTGTAATTTTTTTCATTTTGTTTGATTTAATGTTAAGTACAATATTATTAAAAAATAATTACTAAGAATAATTCTAAATAAGAATTATAGATTTTAAAAAGTGAAGATGTTGACTATCAGCATTAAAAAAAGAATTATCAAGATTATTGAACTAATATACTTTACAGGATTTTTCATTTTTTAATTTTTTTATTGATAAATAATTTCCAAATAACAATAAATAATACCGTGAAAATTAGAACTTTAATGTCAATTGAACTTCCATAATTTAGAAAATCTCTCATTTTAATCTTTTATTAAGAAAGTAGTAGTCTTCCTTTTGTTTAATTCCACATTTTCATCGTTAACAGTAACCTCTAGTGTAGTTAGGGTGCCAATTTTCTTTTTTAGATCTAAACTCAAAGAGAAAATCGCTTTATTCTTTAAAAATATTCTACCAGAGACAATCCCTCTTTTTATAAACTCAATATTAGTATTTAAATCAGCATCATAAATACCAACGAATCTTGTTAATGTTGGAAGATTTGTTTCTATTACAACCTCTTTTCTTGATAATTTTATTACCCCTTCCATATCTAGATCAAAGTAATTCACACCATTATTTCTATATATCTTGATATTATAATCCCCAAGCAGACCTTCATCTTTTAAGTAATCTCCAATTAACCTATCTCTATTAATTTTTACATACTCATCCTCATTAACAAAATTGAAATAGTCCATGAAATAACCTGAGAAAATTCTATCAGAAGTAATTACCTCTAACTTCTTTCCCAAAGACTCTCTTTTTGCAAGTTTGATAATATCTTTATATTCCCCTTTTATTATTAGGTAGGAGAGGTATTTATTTTTCATTATGCTTTGTTGAAGTATCCAATGAATACTGTCTCCTTTTATAATTGTGTAAGTATTTCCATAAAAGGATTTAACTTCCTCTAATGGGCCATTTATTTTGTAGTCTTGAAACTTAAGATTTGCAGTTTTATTAGAAAAATCTAGATAATATTTTAAATCATTACTGTCATAATATTTCTGAGATACAACAGAGTTAATATATGAACAAAATAAAATAAGTAATAATAGTTTTTTCATTTTTTGGTAAAATATTTAATTGCTGGAAACAAAAATAGTAGAAACCCAATAATTAAAGGAATAAATGGACTAATAAACTCATCAACTAGACCAGCAACCATCATTAATGCTAGTATGTTTAATGATATTGATGCTAAAATTAATACCGTGAGATAAAGATCTTTCAATATTTATCTAGATTATAATTGTTTTGTAACTCAGAGATTTGAAGCTTATATGACTTGTACCATGTATTACCCATTTTTTTAGCTTCAATATGTAATTCATTATTCTTCCATTTTTGAATTGAATCAAAATCTTTCCAATAAGAAATAAATATATATTTTTCATCGTTTGAGAATAATTCATTTCCAAGATGACCTTCATTTCTATTTACTTCACTTATAGTTAATTCATTCATCTTTTCATATCCTTTTAGATTATTTGATTTTTCATAAATGAATGATGCAATAATTGAACCTTTAGGTATTATAATTGACATTTTTATATAAAATTGTTTAAGTTGCTTTATCAAATTTAAGAAAATGAATGATTCTAGATTGAAAAACATTTTTGGAGATACTTATACAGAGGATTTCTTCTCTAGTGGTTCTAGATTTAGTCAAACTTTAAATGAGAAAGGTATCTTAATTTTTAAATCTTTTATTAGTTTAAATGGATTGAAACTACTTCAAAACGAGGCTAATGAACTTAAAAAATATTCATATAAAAGTTCATCTGAGTATAATGTATATATTTCAGAACATGATAATAATTTTTCTAAGAATAGTCCAAGAAATAGAATAATGAGTACATCAAAAAAATGTATTCCTAATGATTTAATTCCGAATGAATCAATTCTTCAAAAAATATATGATTCAACAATAGTTAAGTCCTTTTTTCTTGATCTTTTAGATAAAAATGAGTTACATCCATATGAAGATTCTCTTTCTAGTATTAATATTAATTATTACGATAAGGGAGATGCTCTAGGTTGGCATTTTGATAATTCTGACTATACAATAACATTATTGGTTAAAAACTGCACTAAAGGGGGGGTGTATGAATTCTTTAATGATATGAGATATACGAATGGTAAAGAAAATTATGATTTAGTAGAAAAAATACTAGATAAAAAAGTAAAAGGGATAAGAGTAGATAGTCTTGAAGGTGATTTAATGATTTTTAAAGGAAACAAATCAATACATCAAGTGACTGCAGTTGAAGAGGGAGAGAGAATATTAGTTACTTTTAATTACAATGAAGAAAGTGGAGTATCTCTTTCTGAGCAATCAAGGAAAACATTTTTTGGTAGGATAAAATAAAAAAGACCTCCGAAGAGGTCTATTTTTTATTCACTTGAAGGTTGACCTCTTTCTTGTTGAAATACATTAAAACTTACAATCTTTCCATCTGAAATAGTTGCATCTATTACTTGGTACACAGTGATATCATTTCCATCAACACTTAATGTAACTTGATGTCCAGCGGTAACATATTCATCAGTTTCTCCTTCAGAATTTTCTCCTCTATTTGATATAGACCAAAGAATTGTCCATTTAGGATTATTCATATCGAACCATTCAGTTAAAAACTCAATGTGTGCATCAGTACCTTCAACAACTTCACCTGCAGGACCAAATGAAGAGAAATCAACTGCGTTTAGAGCTCTAATAGATTCTAAATCTCTAGAGTTGTGAGCATCGATATATGTTGCCCATACACTACCTATATCCTCTGAAACAGCTAATATATCAGTTCTCTCCCCGTCAGTTGCAACTGAATACCCAATTACCTGTGAAGAAGATTCAGGGGTTTCGCAAGATGTTGAGATCATAAAAATTGACAATAATATTAATAATTTTTTCATTTAAATTTGATTTTTGATTAGTTATAAATTTAGCAATATTTCTTAATAAGACTACTTTATAAGTTTTTTAAACTTTAAAGTTGTGTATAATCCAATTAAAGAAAACACTCCAAGAATCATATATATAAATTGATGACCCTGAATTCCTGGATATGTATCTAATAAATAACCATAAAGTGGAGTTGCAAATATATCTGGAGAGTATCCTATAATTGAAACAATACCAATTGCAGTTCCAGATAATGCCACAGGTATATCACCATCATTTAGAATAGAAAAATACAGTCCTCTAATTGCATAAGTTCCAGTAGCAACAATAATTAAGGATATAATGAATAATATATTAACAGATGAGCTAACTATTCCACTAGCAAATATTATAGATCCTATTAACATAATTATAAAACCTAAAAATATATTATTAATATTACCTGTTTTATCAGAAAATAAACCAACTGATATACAAACTATAGGTCTTAGATATTGCTGGTAAGCACCAATTTTTGCTGCATTAATTTGATCATACATCATCACTTCAGATGCATAAAGGGAGTAAATGTCAGTAATTTTATATCCCATATAAGCACAAAGTATAATTAATGAAATTAGAAATATAGATTTTGATTTTAGAAGCTTTTTCATGTTATTGAAATCTCCAATTTTTTCATCATCAGAAATGTCAACTTTTAAAAATGTGTAAACAACTAAACCACATAAAAAAACAATTATAGACGAAACAGCTATTACATATTTAAATGCATTTTGTTTGTCTTCAATATTAGCTGTCGATATATCTGTTGTAATTAGTATTGAAAAAATAATTACTCCAATTACTCCAATTGAAGATGCTACTATTCCTCTTCCCCCATCAAGAAAACTAAACGTCTTACCCTGTTTTTTTTGTCCCCCTATCATTCTTGTAGCTTTTATCATAGGAGCCCAAAATAGAAATACAGTAGTAAATCCCCAATACGCAAATAATAACTGCATTACTAGGTATGATGGATAAGTCATCATAATAGCCCCACCAAATGATGTCAGTATTAAAGAAACTGAGAGTAATTTCCTTGGAGAATATCTATCAGCCAATATTCCGCCATATAAATATGATAAAAATGCAACAATACCATAAGTTGAAAAAAGTGTACCTAATTCAAGATTTGTAAGATCGAATACATCTAAAAATGTTGGTCTAAAAACTCTAGCTAATACATAAGGCA
>JAAZYM010000014.1 GCA_014239655.1 Flavobacteriales bacterium
CTTCATATTGCTATTGCTCCAACAAAAAATATAAATCGATTTGAATGGTTCTTGGAAAAAGCTACAGAAATCGGTATCGATGAAATAACTCCTGTTTTTTGTGAAAGATCTGAAAGAAAAAAGATTAATCAAGAAAGATGCATGAAGATCCTTATATCTTCAATGAAACAATCTCTAAAATATCATCTGCCAAAATTAAATAATCCAGTATTATATACTGATTTCATAAAACAAGATTTTAAAGGAGATAAATTTATCGCTCATTGTTTAAATAAGGATAAAACTAAACTAGATAAATCAATTAATCCTAGATGTAATATCTTAATTGGTCCAGAGGGTGATTTCTCAGAAAATGAAATTAATCTAGCAATAGAAAATAATTTCCAATCTTTATCTCTCGGAAAGAGTAGATTAAGAACAGAAACAGCAGGAGTAATAGCCACACATTCTGTAAACAGACTTTTTGAATAATATTATTTAATTTAGCATCATATGGTTCTAAGGATTATTTTTCTAATTTTTCTTCCTTTTATTGTTTTCTCTCAAAACACTTATTCAATAGCTACCTTAAAATATAATGGTGGTGGTGATTGGTATGCAAACCCTACTGCTCTTCCTAATCTAATTGAATTCACAAATAAAAATATTGGAACTAATATTAAAAAAGAGCCAGATATAGTAGAAGTAGGAAGTAGTGAGATATTTAATTATCCATTTATACATATGACTGGTCATGGAAATGTTATTTTTAGTATAAATGAAGCTAATAACCTTAGAAACTACCTCTTAGCTGGTGGATTCTTACATGTAGATGATAATTATGGAATGGATAAATTTTTTAGGGAAGAGATTAAAAAAGTATTCCCAGATATAGAATTACAGGAGATTTCATCAAATCACAAAATATTTAATCAGAGCTATCAATTTCCAAATGGATTACCTAAAATTCATATTCATGATGCTAAACCTTCTCAAGCATTAGGGATCTTTAATAACAATAGATTAATTTGCTTATATACCTATGAATCAGATCTAAGTGATGGATGGGAAGATCCTGAAGTGCATAATGATAGTTATGAGACAAGATTAAAAGCATTAAAAATGGGATCTAATATACTTGAGTATATCTTTAAAGGAAAAGACTAAAGCAATTCTTGATCAATCTTAAGATTATGTAAAAAAGAGATTGATTTTTCAATATCTTCACTTAATAATCTATCCTTTGTAAGGAATTTCACATCATTTCTATATAAATCAATAATACTCTCAATAAATTCAGAAGAAAGATCCTTTTTATATGCTAAAGCCTGAGCTGCATTCATTAATTCAATTGCTAATATTTTCTCAATATTATTTATAACCCTAAACAGTTTTGTTGCAGAATTAGCTCCCATACTTACATGATCCTCTTGACCATTAGAAGAGACTATACTATCCACTGAGGATGGTGTACATAATTGTTTATTTTGACTAACTATACTAGCAGCAGTATATTGAGTAATCATCATGCCTGAATTAACACCAGGATTAGAGACTAAAAACGGAGGCAAATCTCTAGATCCAGACATCAACTGATATGTCCTTCTTTCAGAGATAGATCCTAACTCTGATAATGCTATTGCTAGATAATCCATTCCCATAGCTAATACTTGACCATGGAAATTACCTCCTGAAATAATTTGATCTTCCTTTTCAAAAATATTTGGATTATCAGTAACCGAATTAATTTCAATATTAAAGATATTTTCAACATGAGATATTACATCTTTTGTAGCTCCATGAACCTGAGGAATACATCTAAATGAATAAGGATCTTGAACATGCTCCTTTTTCTTTTTTTGTATTGAGCTACCCTCTAAAAATTCTCTAATATTATTAGCTGTTTTTATTTGACCTTTATGTGGTCTTACTTTTTGTATTAATTGATTATAAGCATCACCTCTACAATCAAAAGCCTCTATTGAAATTGCTGAAATTAAATCTGCTAAATATGATAGCCTTTTAGACTTAACTAAAACCCAAACGCCATAGGAGCTCATAAATTGAGTCCCATTTAACAATGCTAATCCTTCCTTAGGTCCAAGTTCCAAAGCACTCCATCCCATTTCTTTTAAGACTTTTGAAGCTTTCTTTCTTTTAAAACGTCCATCTTTAAAGATTTCCAATACATCTACCTCGCCTAATCCTAATAATGGAAGAGACATATGTGCAAGTGGCGCCAGATCTCCAGAAGCACCCAGACTACCTTGTTCATATACAACAGGAAGCACTCTGTTATTATACATATCAATTAATCTCTCTACAGTATTTAAATTTACTCCAGAATTTCCATATGATAATGATTGAATCTTAAGTAAAAGCATAAGTCTTACTAATTCACAAGGCACTTCATCACCTAATCCACATGCATGTGATAAAACTAAATTAGTTTGTAACTGACTTAAATCCTTACTAGAAATCTTCTTGTTATATAATGATCCAAACCCCGTGTTTATTCCATAAATAGGATTATCAGAGTCTTTAATTTTTTTATCTAAATAATTTCTACAATCTTTTATCTTTTTCTTCGCATCAGAAGAAAGAACCAATCTTAAATCTTTAGATATTATCTCATTAATGGAATCAATTGACAAAACATCTTGTCCTATTCTATATATTTTCATTTAAGATAATTTCTTTATAAATTCTGAGATATTCATTTTATCTTGATCTCCAGTAATCATATCCTTTATAGTTAATAATCCAGACTCTATTTCATCTTCACCTACCATCACTACAAATTGAACGCCTTTATTATTAGCATAATTCATTTGTTTTTTAATCTTATCTGATGAAG
>JAAZYM010000038.1 GCA_014239655.1 Flavobacteriales bacterium
AAAATCAAAGGTTGCCTCTGTATTAAAATTAGTAGTTAGCTTTAGCTTATCACCAATTTTACCAATTACATTCATCTGAATCTTTTCCTGAAAATCAAAGGTTGCTGTCCTTCGTTGCTCTTCAGTTAGCGATGGATTATCAAGTCTATTAATTTTTAAACCAAAAATTAATTCTGCAGATCCTTGAGGCCTTATATCTACTGAATTACCTCCAAATACTCTATCAAATGCTTGTCCTGGAATATAAAGTTTAGGAATACCAAACCTAGAATTAGATTGTGAGGACCTATCTTTAGATCGTTGATTCCAGTAATTAGATATTGAATTATTAAAATTATATTTCTGAAACTCCTCAAATGAGAGTATCTCTGGAAATCCTATGTTAAATTCTCCTAACCTTCTCTGAATGATATATTGATTGTTCTTTACATCATAATTAGTGATTGTATTAAAATTTGAGGGATTATTCAAAAAAAGACCACTAGAAAAATTGGAATTATAAGGATAAGGAAGATTATAATTATTCTCTAATGAATCTAAGGTTATAGAATGACTACTTACATTAAAAATAAATGTAAAAAGAATAAATGAGATTAGCGTGTATTGATTTATTTTACTCAAGTTAAATCATCTATTTTATCAAGGTCACATCTGGCTTAATGCCATCTTAACCAATTCTTCAACGCTAGCAATATCAGGATTTTCTTTTAGCACTTTATCAATCTTTTGTTCAGCACCCTTTTTAGCAAAACCTAACGCTAGTAGTGCTGATAACGATTCTGTCTTAATTGTATTGTCCAAATCAAACAAAATATCTGCAGTGGGAAGTCCTTTAGCCACCTTGTCTTTTAAATCAATAATAATACGTTGAGCAGTTTTAGCGCCAATTCCCTTAACATGCTGTATAGCAGCTACATCAGCAGTTGTAATATAAGAAATGATCTCATTAGCATTATATGTAGATAGAATTACCTGAGCAGTACTAGGCCCTACCCCTGAAACACTTATTAGATTACGAAATAAATGACGTTCACTCTGATCAAAAAAACCATATAGAGTATGAGAATCTTCTTTAACTGATAGATGAGTAAACAACTTACATGATTCATCCTTTAATGAAGAAAAGGTCTGTAGTGATATATGAATTATATAACCTATTCCATTACATTCTATAACAACATAGGTTGGTTTCTTTTCTAATATTTTCCCTGTAATTTGTGTTATCATAATTAAATCTATTAAAAGAAAACCTTGTACAATGACAAGGTTTTAGGTATTATCTATATTATAGCTAATGACTAATTAATAATTAATTTTTTAACTGCAACAACTCTTTTATCTACCACTAAATTTCCAAAATAAATCCCAGAACTAAATTCACTAGTTCCAATCTTTAATGTTCCAGAATAATCTAAATCGAAACTTTTTATAGTATTTCCTAAAATATCAAGTATGTGTAGCTGAGAATTATTTCCTGCTACATATTTAATGCTAGTAGAGCTCTCTGACGGATTAGGATAAAATTCATTTAATCCTATTCTTCGTTCACTCTCAATTACTGATGTAGTATTATCATTAAAATGTACTGTCAGACAAGTAGAGTCAGCGACATTACCTTGAGGATAAAAACAATATGTAATTATTGCACGAGCAGGATTACCAAAAGCATCATAATAACCTTGGAAATTTGTGGAATCACTAAAACCAGGAGGTATATCTCTTACCCCTGCAGGTATTGGAGAAACATAAGTTGATGAGGGCCAACAGCTTGTTCCCCAACAAAAATAATTAGAAGTTCCAGCCGCAGTATCGACAATGATCTTTTCGCACATAACTCCTAGAGTATCTGTTGTAGTATTCTTAACTACAATATGAGCAGCAAATGGCATACCAGGGTTCCCATATACATAAGTATCACCAGATAATTCTATACTTTGGGCTACACTATCAAAAGACAAACTAATCTGAAAAATAAACAGTGTAACTATTGTAATATTCAAGAGGATCTTCTTCATGTTCATTGATTTTTAACAAATATACTCAATTTTCATATAAGTTATTTTCAATAAATAAGTAGGATCTTATAAGTTTTAAAGCTATATTTGTGCAAAACATTTTAATATTAAAAAAACTTATATGATGAAAAAATTACTAACAATTGCATTAGGACTAGTGACGACTATCTCTTTTGCACAAAATTTTGTAAGCACAACACCAGAAAATAAAAATGTTGTATTAGAAGAGTTCACGGGTATATACTGCGGTTTTTGCCCGGATGGTCATGTTATCGGTCAAGGACTTCATGATGCTAACCCTAATGATGTATTTTTAATAAACGTACATAGTGGTGGGTATGCAACTCCTTCTTCACCGAGTGATCCTGACTTTCGATGCCCATACGGTGATGCACTAGATGCTGCTTCTGGTCTAGCTGGATACCCTGCAGGTACTGTAAATAGATCAACTTTTAGTGGGATATCTCCTCAAGGATCTCCAGGAACAACTGCTCTAAGTAGAGGTGACTGGGGTTCTGCTGCGACGATTATTATGGGTGAGCCATCTTATGTTAATGTTGCTGCTCAAGCATCTTATGACATGTCAACTGGTATACTTACAGTAAATACTGAATCTTATTATACTGCTACTACTACTAATACAAATGTATTACATGTTGCTGTGGTAGAGAATAATGTTCCAGGACCGCAATCAGGAGCTCAAAACTATAATCCTGGTGCTATTATCGCTGGACCTTGGTCTCCAACTTATAACCACCAACACATGTTTAGACATTTAATGGATGGTGCTAATGGATTAGAATTTAATGTTACCACTGCTGGTACATTTGTTCCTAATACACATACTTGGACGATGCCAGCAAATCTAAGTGGTTCTGGTATCTCAACTAACGGATACTGGCCTGATTTAGACCCAACAAATATGGATGTTGTTGTCTATATTACTGAGGGAGCAGGTCAACCAATTACAACTGGTTCTCAATCTAATGTAGTTTGTATTTTTCCAAATGCATATGATGCTAATGTAACTGGATCATCTTCAGCGGATGTTGTATGTGCAAGCGAAACAGATATAGATATTACTTTTAGAAACTACGGTAACCAACTACTTACTTCATTAGATCTTACTTATGATATTAATGGTGGTACTCCAGCAACATATAACTGGACTGGAAACTTAGCTTCAGGAGGTCAAGAAACTGTTACAATTAATAATGTTACATTTTCTCCACAACCTGATGTAGGTGGAACGCCAGGAAATAGTGTTACATGGACTGCTTCTAATCCTAATGGACAAGTAGATCAAAATACTACTAACAACTCTTCTGTGAGTAAGTTTAGTCACTTTGATGCATCTGGAGATGTACTACAAGGTATAGATGCTGGTACTATAGATGTATCTATAACAACTGACAACTATGGTAGTGAAACTACATGGGAGATTGTTGATGAAGCTGGTAATGTTATCTCTTCTGGAGGACCTTACGGTAATCAGCAAACATACAACGTACAGGCTATTGTACCTGCAAACGAATGTTTCTCATTCATATTATATGATTCATATGGAGACGGAATGTGCTGTGCAAATGGAGTTGGTGCAGTTTTAGTTACAGATGCTTCTGGAAATCTTATCTTCGAAGGAGGCCCTGTTAATCTACAAAACTTTAGTGAATTAGGTACATATTTCTCTACAGGTGCAGCAACTGGAGATGCATGGGATTGCTCTCCATTTGGATGTATAGAGGTTACTCCTGGTACTGGAAATTATGTTAGTGAATCAGTATGTGAATCAGATCCAACAACTGGATGTTATGTTGGTCCTTCATGGGACTGTGATCCAGCTCAAGGATGTATTGATGTAGGTACTGCTGGTTTAGGAACATACAATACTGAGCAAGAATGTATAGATGATGCTACTAACCCTTGTGGTTCTGTATCAATCAATGAGAATGATGCTGATGCATTTAACCTATACCCTAACCCTGCTCAAGATGTACTAAGTATTAACGGTGTATTCAAGAGTATTGAGATTTACGATGTATTTGGAAAGTTAGTATTAGCTTCTGATAATAAATCAGAGATTAATATCTCAAGCTTAGCAAATGGATCATATTATGTAAATATCCTTACACAGGATGCAGTAATTAAGAGAAAAGTTACTGTAGCTAAATAATTAGAAATACTTTAAACTTGAAAAAAACCCTAGCAATGCTAGGGTTTTTTTTTACATAAGTTTTGTAAATTTGCTATAATTACTCAAAAAGAAAAAACATGAAAAAATCAATCATCTTATTAACTACACTTCTATTAAGCTGTGGAATCACTTTTTCTCAAAAAAGAAACCTTCCAAATATTGAAGTAAAAACACTAAAAGGAAATTCATTTAATATCCAAGATTTAAATAATGAAGGAAATCCTATGGTAATAAGTTTTTGGGCTACTTGGTGCAAGCCATGTAAAAAAGAATTAAATGCTATTGCTGAGGTTTATGGTGAATGGCAAAATGAAACAGGAGTAAAATTAATTGCAATCTCTATTGATGACACGAGATCAATGTCAAAGGTTGCTCCATATGTAAATTCATCAGATTGGGAATATGATGTATACCTGGATTCAAATTCAGATCTTAAAAGAGCTATGGGTGTATCTACTGTTCCTCATACATTTTTAATTAATGGAGAAGGAAATATTGTATGGCATCATAAAGGATATATCGATGGTGATGAAGAAGAATTATATGAACAAATTGAGCATCTAGTAAAATAAAAAATGAAAAAACAAGCATTAACTATATTATTGATACTATGTAGCTTTAAATTGGCTGCTCAGAATAGTGAGATCCATGGAGATTTTAGTTTAAATCTCCAAAGCTATATAGAAGATGAGACAATTAATGCTACTGCGGCTGATGAGGTAGTACTAAATAATGCTTTTCTAAATCTTATCTATTCGTCAAATAATTTTACAGTTGGATTAAGGTATGAGAGTTATCTAAATGCACTACTAGACTATGACAGTGAATTTAAAGGCAATGGCATTCCATATAGATATGCTACATATTCAATAGATGGACTGGAAATTACTGCTGGGAATTTTTATGAGCAATTTGGGAGTGGGCTGATCTTTAGGAGCTATGAAGAAAAAGGTCTAGGAATAGATAATGCAATGGATGGGGTTAGGCTTAAATATAGAATAGGAAAAGGAATCAGTCTAAAAAGTTTTATTGGAAAAAGCAGAACATTTTTCACCTATGCTGATGGCATATTTAGAGGAATTGATGGTGAGGTAGATGTTAATGAAACATTCGGCTTAGAAAATCAAACAAAATATATACTTGGAGGAAGTTTTATAAGTAGATATGAACAACGATCAAACCCTAAATTTATAATCCCTCAAAATGTTGCTGCATATGCTGGTAGATTAAATATCTTAAATGGTGGATGGAACTATTATGGAGAATATGCCTATAAGATAAATGATCCGATCAATTCTCTACAGGAAAGAGAAATGAATTATGCTAGTGGTAGTGCATTTACAAATAGCATAACCTACTCTCAAAGAGGGTTTGGAGTAACGGCAGAAATTCACAGGGCGGATAATATGCTGCTCCTATCTGAAAGAGACAGAATAGGAAAAGCATATATTATGAACTATATACCTACACTAAGTAAACCGCATGCGTATACTCTATTAGCAATATATCCATGCGCAACACAAGCAATGGGGGAATTAGGCGTACAATTAGATCTATTCTATAAATTCAAAAAAGGAACATTACTTGGGGGGAAATACGGCACAAAGATAAATCTAAATTTATCTAGGATTAATGCTTTAGATAGTATTGGCAATTCTATGCTGCATGATAATATTGATCATACTCCCGCTCTTTTAAGTTTTGATGAAGAATTATATTTCTCAGACATTAATTTAGAAATCAATAAGAAGGTAAACAAGAAAGTAAAATACAATGCTGTCTTTGCTCACCAGAAATATAATAAAGACTTTCTTGAAGGAAAAACACCTGGAGAATATGGCACTCTTAGCTCTACCATTGGTATTATTGATCTGAGTTATAAGATCAAGAAAGGACATACTATAAGAATAGAAACTCAAGCTCTATTTGCAAAAGAGATTGATAGTGTCTCTAAAAAACAAGAAGGAGATTGGATAATGGCACTAGCAGAATATACAATTTCTCCAAATTGGTTCTTTGCAATTCAAGATATGTATAATTATGGGAATGAAGATGAAAGCAAAAGATTACACTATATGAATATTAATTTTGGATTCTTAAAAGGAGCTACACGATTTGAGATTGGGTACGGCAAAAAAAGGGAAGGGATATTTTGTGTTGGAGGAGTATGTAAGGTTGTGCCTTCATCAAATGGATTAAATCTAAGTATAACCTCAAGTTTTTAAAATTATGAAAAAATCTTTTTGCTTTATAATACTAATAGGCTTTCTAAATTCATGTGATGATCTAGAAGGACCATACATAGATGACACATTTGTAATTAATGGAAATGGGAAAAATGTTCTTATAGAAGATTTTACTGCACATAGATGCAGTAATTGTCCTAATGCAGCAAGAGAGATTGAGGCAATACATGATGTATATGGATCTAAAATTATTAGCCTTGCAATACATGCAGGATTTCAATTTGCATATCCATATGATACCACTATAGCTGTAAATCCAGATCAGAAATTTACATACGATTTTAGAACCATATGGGGAGCTGAGATAGATACTAAGTTTGGATTAAGTGCTGGTGGACTTCCAAATGGTATGATAAATAGAATCGACTGGACTGAAAATGGTGGAGATCATCGTAAAGATTTCTCACAATGGGCCTCAATAACAGCTGATGAACTTGATAAAGAAGTCCAATTTGGTATAAATATAAACTCAACTCTTGTTAGCGGAGATACAATTAATATTACTATAGATACTGAAGCGCTTACCTCATTATCTGGAAACTACAAACTAGTTGTTTGTCTTTCAGAAAATAATATCATAAATTGGCAAACAGATGGGACTTACGAAGACTCTGATTACGTGCACAGCCATGTACTTAGATCACTCCTAACTACATCTTGGGGAGATGATCTAACAAGCGCTTCAATTTATAATGGGGACATTTTTAATCATACATATTCAATTGATCTATCTGATCTTGAAGATAATAATATACAGAACTCTCTCAATATGAATCAAGGAAACGGAAATGCTGGTGGCTGGGATGCTAATAACCTATATGTTATTGCCTATGTTTATGATGTTTCTAATTATGAAATATTACAAGTTGAAGAAAAATCTCTTTTAACTAAATAGCAGTTACTGATGTATAGAATACTAAGTATACTATTTCTATTATCTTTGAATAATCCCGTATTTGGTCAAGTAAATATCCAAAACACTAATGATGCTAAAAATTTTCTACATCATTATCTAAGTCCTCTTGGGGAGAGTTTAGGTTTTACACTCAACAACGGATGGTATAATACTGCTCGGGCTCATAAATTTGCAGGATTTGATGCTACCATAACATTAAATATGTTAAGTGTTCCGGATGTAAAGAAAAGTTTTAATCCAAATATGATTGAAAATTTTTCATCTGATAATATAGCTACACCAACAATAATGGGAAAGGGTAATGGAGGATTAATAGAATATAATGGAGAATCATTTCAGATGCCGAATCAAGAATCTGCGATATCCTTCCTGGCCTTACCTACCTTTAATGTTGGAGTTGGTATATTTAAAAAAACTGAAATAAATGCACGATATCTACCTACCTATAAATATGGGGAAGGATTCATCGGAAGAGGAGAAGTTAATATGTGGGGGATTGGCTTTAAACATGATATTCTTCAATGGATTCCAATAATTGGAGATGCTATCCCATTAAGCCTATCTATTCAAGGGGGATACACGCAACTAAATTCACAGATACTTATTCTTTCCCAAGCTGCAGAATTAAATGTTCAAGCGATGAATGCAAATCTAATCCTATCGAGAAACTTCCTAATGCTAACAGGGTATGCAAGCATAGGATATAACTCAGCGACAACTACCTTCCTAGCAGGAGAAAACCTACCAGACACAGATTACTTTAACATTGATGATGTGAATTTTGACACTCCAATAGAGATGGTATTTGAATCAAAAAATAAATTAAGAAGCAATATAGGAGTAAAACTTACACTAGCTGTAGTTGCAATTCATGCAAATTATACATTTAGTGAATATCCTGTCGCTACAATTGGAGTTGGAGTTAGTTTAAGATAAAAATGAAAAAAAAGACACCTCTCATTATAATTATTTGTTTTATGTCATTTAACATCTATGCTCAAGAATTTAAAGCAGGGGTTAATATAGGACTTAGTACAAGTCAAGTTTCTGGAGATCGTCTTTCTGGATTCCATAAAGCAGGAATAATAATTGGCGGATTTGTTAATAGAGATATTAATAGAAATTTAGCATTCCAACTAGAAATGATATTTATACAAAAAGGGAGTTCAAATACCAATTTGGATAATCTAAATTTCACAGATATAGCATCTATTCATTTAGATTATATTGAAGTACCTTTGCTTATGATATATAAACAATCTGAAAGTGTTGAATTAGAAGTAGGAATGCATTCTTCAGCACTTATCAATGGATATTATCATGATATATATGGAGAATTAGAAAACCAAACTGGATTTAATAACTTTGACATAGGCGCTTTAATAGGTATGTCATATAAAATAAATAACAAACTCTCATTAAATACTAGATTAACTAATTCTATAATTCCTATAGCAGAACATGCTTCTGGGCAGACCTATAGATTTAATAAGGGTAAATATAATACTGGATTGAACTTTACACTAAAATACCAGCTATAAGATGAAAAAACATAAGATAATAATTGCAATAACTGGAGCTAGTGGAGCTATCTATGCTAAAGTACTATTAGACAAACTTAAAGACCTGAACAGCCAAATAGATAATGTTGGGGTTATAATGTCTGAGAATGCAAAATATGTATGGAAAACAGAATTAGATAATATAGATTATACGGATTATCCATTTAAATTTTATGAGAAGATGGATTTTGAGGCACCCTTTGCTTCTGGATCTGCAAAATACAATACCATGATTATATGTCCTTGTTCCATGGGGACAATGGGAAGGATAGCAAGTGGGGTTTCAAATGACTTAACAACTAGAGCCGCGGATGTTATTTTAAAAGAAAGAAGAAAACTTATACTTATTGCAAGAGAGACTCCTTATAGTCTCATACATATTAATAATATGAAGACAATCACTGAAGCTGGAGGAATTATATGCCCTGCTACTCCTTCTTTTTATAGCAAGCCAAATAACTTTGAGGAATTAGCTGCAACAGTCATTGATAGAGCCCTAGATTTAAGTGGATTTGACTTTAAAAAATATAGCTGGGGAGAACAATAATCCAATTATTAATCTGTTATATAAATAACAAAAACTTAATCTTATGCAGAAACTAAAATACATAGCAATTGCAACTACATGTCTGGGTTTATTATTTAAAGGTAATCATTGGCCCTATGCTGGTATAATAACTACAATAG
>JAAZYM010000012.1 GCA_014239655.1 Flavobacteriales bacterium
AATAGTTCCTTCAAGCTCAAACATATCAGCTAGATATCCTGTAACTGTATTTCCATCTACATAAATTTCAAAAGAAACGTTTATGCCATAACTATCTACGTATAGATCAATATATAATATGTCTTCTTCAATCTCAGTTTTTAAAACATCAAGTCCAGATTCTTGTTCTCCTTCTTCAATTTCGGTTTTAAGCTCATCACCATCTCTAGTTACATTCATGATTAATCCTAATTCACCAACATCAGGTAATCCAAACACAGTAATATCATATTTTCCAATAAATTTTGTGACTTCGTCAAAACTAGTTTCAACTTGAATTTCAGTTACTGTTGATCCAGTATCTGTAACTGATATAAAAATACCACATGAAGAAAATGTAAGTATAAGGGCTAATAGTAAGATTTTATTTTTCATATTTAAATATAGTAAATTTTATATTCCAATTAAGTACTGAAATTTGACAAAAAATTGAGACCTGTTAATTCTAAATGGATTAAAATCTTCTGGTTGAAGATCAAAATCATTAATTGAACTTTGATTTCCCCCAATATAAAAAATAGTTGAAGGATTAGGATTCCATTCTAATAGGGGTTGTATGTAAAATGTATCAGTAAATTTATTGTATTCAGAAATTAATCTTAAACTTAAATCATTGTTAAACTGATACCTGCTAGATAATCTTGATATATAACCATTATAAAAAAATTCTGAGTTATCCGTTTTCCTCAATGAAGAAAATCTTAAAGATGGATTTAGACTTATATTATTCCCTAGTTTATAATTTAATGATAAGACGAAAGAGCTTTCTTTTCCAATTTCAGGAATATCCTCATTGAATGCAATTTCTTTTCCAAATGTAGCTTTAGTGAAAAATGTTAAGTTCTTTGATGGCGAACCCATTATAGTTATGGTGGAATTACTATAGTTTTTATAATTAACACCTAAATAATTTCTAAAGGAATTAATAAGATACGTATAGCTAATATTAGTTTTGCCAATTGTAGTAACCCCAAACTCTAGTTCTAAACCTCTATATTTAAGATCATTATTGAAATTGTGACTCAAATCTCCTGTAAAACTAAGTGCAAAATTTTTTAAATATTTCTTATCAAATATTTTTTCATATCCTTGGAATAAAGTGAATGATTTTTTGTTATTGTTTGGAACAAATCCTAAATCAGATCTAAAATTCGCTGATATTGATTTATAAAATAAATATGAATTCCAGTTTTCAGTTTGTCTTGAGGCTCTAAAGTAATTTGCACTTCCATTAAATTTTTCACCATTTAATCTTACTGATTTATTTGAGAACATGTCGTTAGTGTCTATCCAATCAGCAATAGGTTCTTCATTAAAATTTTTAATTAACTCAAATTGAATACGCCAAATCTTATTAATAGTAAACAACCCATCAATGCCAAAAAGATTACCATAACCACCGCCTTCATAATATCGATTTGTAGTAAAAAATCCATATTTAAGACCATTGTTTATTACTCTTTGATATCTATATGCATTAGCATAACTAGTGCCACCTTCTCCAAAGTAAGACTTGTCTTCACCTCCGATTAAATATGGAGAATTTTGATCTATAGCTGTTAAGAGAATTGACCTAGATTGTTTTCCCGCAGATGTTATCTTAGATGATATTGAAGGAGAGTTAATAGTTCTAGAGTAGAAAGCATTATCTAAGAAATTCAATAGATCCATTCCTTTATTAAAATAAGGTCTTAACTCTGGGTATTGTAAAGCAAATGCTGAATTAATATCAATCTGAGTTTCATCTGCCTCTACTTGAGAAAAATCTGGATTTATTGTTAGCTCAATAGATGAAGATGAGGATAGGTCATATTTAACTCCAAAGCCAACTTCACTTGAAGCTTTTCCATAATCTATAGTATTATTTGATAAAACTCCTCTATCTCCAATTAAATTACTTGATATATATGGAAGAAGTTCGGTTTTACTTTTAAATTCTACATCATCCATTATTAATTTACCACTAATCTGACAGATTCTACATGGGTTATCTCTATCATATTTATCACCTATAGTCCAAACTTGTGTTCCATCAAGAGTGAAAACTCGCATTACATTAAATCCCCACTCTTGATCTTTACCACTTGGGTATGGAATTGAATTAAACGGAATTAAAAATTCAACAACATAACCCTCATCATTAATTGAGGATTTAGTTTCATATAATGCATTAAAAGTTATATCATATCTCTCTTCATCACTAATTGCATTTCTTGCTCTTAAATCAAGTTGACTTCCATATGCATTTGAAGCTAAAATAAACACACTTCGTGCATCTTGAAATGGATCAAATCTTAAAAAAATAGTATCCTCATTCAGATCTCCTTCCATTTGATCTCTTGGTCTAACCTGTCCTCTAATATTTTCAGGATTACTATATGCGACCACTCCAACGTAAAGACTGGATTCAGTATACCTCAAGTACACATCAGTTTCAAGTCTTGCAGGAGTATTATATCCAGGCTCCCATTCATAATCTACGGTGGTTTTTAATGAATTTTTTCTTTCTTCTTCAGAAATAAAACCATCAATTATGATTTCAGATTGATCAACTTTGTTTATGTTGTATGTCTTTTGAGAATAAGCTAAGCTTTGGACTATAAGTAAAATAAAAAGTAAAATACGAGGCATAACGGGCGCTAAATTAGTAAAATAAAAGAAGTTTAATATCTGTGATATCTTTTCTTAAAATGAAGCACTTGGTAATCACCTTCTTCAATTATTATCTTGCCTTCATCTATCCATTCATCAATTTGACCACTTTTTTCCCATTTATCAATCGTGTTGCCAAGAACCATAAGGTTAAAAATGAGTAAAATAATACCAATAAAGAATAAGCCAATTAATCTACCAGAAGAATTATTTTTTATGTTGAACAATACTTTTGAAATAATCATTATAACAAACAATAGTGCTACCACTAAGAATGAGATAACTGATAATTGTTGATAAAAGGGCAATTCACCCACTATAGATGATAAATCAATACTACTTACAAATACACCGTTAAAGCTACCATTGAAAAATTCTTGATAATTAATTAATTTTAAAGCTGCTAGTGAAAAAACTAATAAAAAAACAATAATTACAATAGAAAATACAAAAAAGATAAAGCCCAGTAATATTCTTAAAATAGGAATAATTAATGCTAAAATTCCTAAAAATATTGGACCAATTACTCTAAAAGGAAATAAAATAATTTTAACAAAAATGTTTTCCTTACCATCGTTTTTAGGAAGTTTTTCCTTAATAAATTTTTCAATATTTTCAAGAGTAAGAGGATACCCTTTCATATTCATTTTTTCACCAACAGTCTTTGCCTCAGGAATTGCTATCCATAGAAAAAAGTATGCTATTATTCCAGAACCCCCAATAAAAATAGATACTATAAAAAGTATTCTAATAATTGCTGGATCTATTCCAAAATAATTTCCTAAACCATATGCAACCCCTCCCAATATTTTGTTGTCTCCATCCCTGTAAAGTCTTTTATTCTCATTAATTTTTCCACTTTCATTTGAAGGCATTCCAATCCAAAAAATTAAATAAGCAATAACCCCAAAGCCGGAAAAAATAGAAACAATAAAAAGTAATCTAAAAATAATTGGATCCACACTAAAGTAATTTGCTAGTCCAGAAGCAACACCAGCTATCACCTTATCACTTGAATTTCGATATATTCTTTTTTTATTTTCTCTAGTACTTGATTCTTGACCCTCACTTTTAGGTTCATTTGTTTCAAAGTCAGTATATGCTTCTTTGAAATCCTCAAGAGTGCCCATTTCTTTTACTATATTATTGATATCGTCAATATTTAAAGACTGTCTTTTATCTAATGTTGAGCTAAATTTTTCTGAAATTCGATTTTCAATATCTTCAAATATATCTTCATCAATTTTTATTTTATCAAAATAAGTTTTTATTGATTCTAGATATTTAGATAGTAAATTATAAGCATCTTCATCGATGTTAAAAACTCTGCTCCCAATATTTATATTTAGTGTTTTTTTCATTTTATATTACTTTAATCAACAACATACCTTTGTTAATATTCCCTTTTATATCATAAGGAACTAATTTATCATCATCAAAAACCCAATAGGCAGTATCGCCAAATTGAACTTCAGTTTGATCATATGTTGCATCTAATATTAAATATCCTTTTTGATCTATTTCCCAACTAAAAACCACTTTACTCTCTGTTTTTTCACCTGTAGTTATTATTATTGCAGCAGTATTATTTTTTTTAAAATCAATTAATATTTGTGTCTTATTCAAGGCCTCTTCAATTATTCCAGAAAAAGCTCTTGCAGCTAATTTTTCAAACCCGTTTAAATCATCTGAATTTTTTATTACATCTTTTACATCTATTTTAAACTCCCATTCTCCAATTAAATCATTTCTATTATTCTCTTGTGATTGAATGTTTGATATGAATATAAGGGCAAGTACTAGAATTATATTTTTCATTATTTTTTTGTATTTATTATTTTTTTTACTGCTTTGTCAACTTCAATCCACGATAGGTGTAATTCTTTTAAGTGATCAACACCTTCCTTTGTTAAAACATAATACTTTCTTGGGGGTCCTTGTTTTGATTCTTGCCAAGAATAATTAACGTAATTAGATGATTTTAATCTGTTAAGTAATGGATACAGTGTTCCCTCTACAACTATAATTTTTGATTTTTGAAGCTCTAATATTATATCAGTAGTGTATACTTCACCTCTAGAGATAATTTGAAGAACACAAAATTCGATTAAACCTTTTCTTATTTGTGTTTTAAAGTTATTTGTACTCATATATCATTCGGTACTATGTTATACAAAGTACTGAATAATCTTTAAGATTATCAAGAATAAATCAATTTTTAATTAATCATCATTAAGGTTCATCTTCTTATTTAAGGAGAAAACCTCGTCAGCATTGTAGTTATCGCCATGAAGTAATTGTAACTGTTGGGTTAGCAAGTCTCTCTTTTTGTTTAAACTATCTAGATTTGAAGATCTATCTATATAATTTGAATCAACAGGAATTAGATCGATAACATCTGACATGTAGTTAAGAACTGCGGTAATTTGATTTGGAATCCACGAGATAATAGGAGTTCCTCCTGTAGCTTTTGCATATTTAGTATTAGCCATTATATATTTCTGAACAAATTGCCAATGACCATTTCGGAAATAATAAATTTCATCAAGAATTTGAAATAATAAGCATAGCCCCTCTTCATTATTTGATTTTTTTAAATTATCAAATAGTCTACTATCTCCCATCTCTTCTTTAATGTCAGATAAGAAATTTTGTATACACTTTGGTCTGTAAGATCTAAGATCTAAAAGATATTTTGTAAGATCATTTGTTGGATAATATCCAATAACTCCTGTAAATATATCAGCTGTTGGTATTATATTGTCTTGAGCCCCGGTTTGACCGCGGTATTGAACAGGTTTATCAGATACTCCTTCATAAATAACACCATCACCAAAAATCTCATCATTTCCTTTAATTCCCATTATAAATACTCTAAAATCATTATAGTGCTTCCATCTTGAAGCTTGCCACATTACCTGTCTTCTTTCATTAATATTTCTCATAGCAGAAAGACATTTGTTTAGAGATTTATTTACACTTTCATTATTGTCAGATTTTAAAAAATCAAGAATACTTCCAATTAATTGAGGAGAATGTTGATTTATATCTACATGAAGCATTATAAAGCCTCTTTCATCATCCATTCCAGAAAACTTTGCAGCCATTCCAAGGTTTTCCCACTCATATCCCTTGGTCTTATCTATCTTAACATAATTACCTAGTGAATATGAATAATGGTAATCCATGAAAGGATATACATCAAGTTTCTTACTAACAATTACAAAAGGCTCAGCAATTTGAGAGGGTAATATATTATGAGCTTTTCCGTATTTTTTTGTATCGATATAATTGAAGTGAGCAGGAGCTAAAAGATATGCGCTTGTAAGAAATGAATAGGCCCTAAATAATGCTTGAATAATAAAAATATCTTCTTCTTGCTTGACTAGATCTTTCAAGTTTGAAAGTTCTTTTACACGTTTTTCAATCGCCCCTCTACTAGACAGCAATCCATCTGTCCCATCAGCTTTTTTAATTGGCATTTCATCAATTAAAGCTTGAACTTCATTGTATTTTGAAGGAAGTGTGGCAAGTGGGCTTTTTAATGGCAGAAAACCATTTATATGGTTAACCTCAAAGAAGCCATCTGTATAATTTTCTAGATTCAATTTAATAGGTTTTAATATAAATTTATGGAAAATTAATTACTACACGCTCCATCGGTCCAAGTATTTAATCCCTCTGATTCGGCAACACATTTATTTGAGTAGGTAATATTATCACAGCCACAAACTGGCATATATTCTTTAGTGCAGGCAATTAATTTTTTTTCTGATTTACAATTTTGAGTTTCAGATTTATTACAACCACTTAACACAATGAAAATCAGTAAATAAAAACTTATTTCTTTCTGCATTTTTATTAAATTGAAGTAAAATTACTAATTTAATGGATAAGAGAAATTTTATAAAAACCCTTGGAGCCCTATCTGTCTCATCATTAGTTTCCGCATCAGAGTTATCAAAAATTAAATCTGTCTCTCACAACCTACCAAAAACTAGAAGTGATGAAGAACTCTGGGCTACAATCAGATCTCATTACACCCTTAAAGATGATTATATAAATCTTGAAAGTGGTTATTATAGCATTATTCCTAACCCTGTTTTAGAGCATTTTATAAAACATGTAAGACATGTAAATATTGAAGGATCATATTATATGAGGAATGACCTTAAGAAAAATAAAGACAGAGTAATAAGTGAATTAGCAGATCTTGTAGGTTCTACCTCTGATCAAATTGCAATAACAAGAAACACTACAGAATCTCTAGATTTAGTAATTTCTGGTTTTCAATGGGAAAAGGGAGATGAAGCAATTTACGCAAAACAGGATTATGGTTCTATGAAGGAAATGTTTGAACAAATTTCTTCAAGATATGGTGTAAAAAATAAAATAGTATCTGTTCCAAACCACCCCAAGAATGATGAAGAAATAGTATCAATTTATGAGAGTCAGATAACTGACAAGACCAAGCTAATTATGGTCTGCCATATGATAAATATTACTGGACAAATTCTGCCTATTAAAAAAATATGTGAAATGGCTCATAGCTACGGGGTTGAAGTTATGGTAGATGGCGCTCACTGTGTAGGACATTTTGATTTCTCTATTGATGAATTTAACTGTGATTATTATGGATCAAGTCTTCATAAATGGCTAGCAACCCCTCTAGGCGCTGGCCTACTTTATGTAAATAGAAATAATACTCATAAAATATGGCCTTTATTAGCTAATGGAAATACAAATAAAAATGATATAAAGAGATTAAATCACATAGGTACTCATCCAGTTCACACAGATCTTGCAATATCAAATTCTATTGATTATACAAATTGGATTGGCATGAAAAAGAAAGAAAAAAGAATGAGATATCTTCAAAGATACTGGTCAGATAAATTAAGAAGTATAGAAAATGTAATTGTAAATACACCTGAAGATTTAAATAGAAGTTGTGGAATTGGGAATGTAGGTCTTTCTAATATGTCTCCTTCAGCCATGTCCAAGGTGTTGTTTGAAAAATATAAAATATTTACTGTTGCTATAGACTATGCGAATGTTAAGGGCTGTAGAATTAGTCCAAATATTTTTACAACAACATATGAATTAGACCAATTCGTAATAGCTGTAAAGGAAATGGCAAATTCTTAATTTACGATCTAATTATAATTAATTCTTCAGCATAAACTATTTTTGATTGAGATAAAGATTACGCTTTATTTAATTTACTTTTATACTCCATAAACAGTTGTAATATGACTTCTTTACTTCTTATTGAATTAGATTGGAATACTGCTATCACTCGATTCTCTATCAATACAATCTTTATTGCTTCAATGATTTTGATAATCACAAAACACATGGTGTTAAGACGCTTTTCTTTTACATTTTTGATGATTAGTTTAATTGTGTTTTTTCTATGTTTTACTTTAAAGAATTTTGATCTTAATCTTGGAATGGCCCTCGGGTTATTCGCGATTTTTGGTATTATCAGATATAGAACCCAACCTCTTCAAACTGAGGAAATGACTTATTTATTCATAACAATTGGAATGGCAGTAATTAATGCTCTATCAGAAGATTTTTTACCTGTATTGGAATTAATTATGGTTAACCTAATAGTTATATTATTTATAATTTTTGGAGAGTTTATTTTAATGCGATTTTCATATAATAATAAAGTTCATCCACTGGCTGAGGATTTAAATCGAAGAATAGTTTTACAGATTCAATATGTTGATTCTAATATGAATGAAATCATAGATGAAGAAATTAAGGAACAAGAAAAAAACCTTGACATTAAAGTCAAAACATTTAAAATTTTCAAAATTGATAAAAACTTAAATATAATTACTATCCATGTTTATTACTAGAAGAACTATTCATTTTTTTATTTTGATATTTCCTGTTCTCCTAAGCAACAATAGCTTTGGACAAACTAATGAATTTAAAGGATGGTCTTCAGTTCAGTATGGAATAGAAATTAATGATTCGTGGAATGTTGACTTAAGCCAACATTTTAGATTAAAAGAAGATCTTAATGAAGTTGATTCTTATATAACAGAGTCTGAAATATCTTATAAACCAATAAAAAAACTAACATTATCATGTCAATTAAGGTATTACAGTAGAAATGATAACAATGGTGGAATTCAAGGTTTTGAAAATATGATACGTTATAGATTTGGAGTTGAAAAAAAGTTCACCACAAATAAATTAAATTTTGAGTTAAGGTTAGCATATCAAAATCGTTTTTCCTTAGATAGAGACAATAGGATTAAGAAAAGAATTCGTGTAAGACCTTTAATTGAGTGGAAAGTTAAAGATTGGACAAACAATCCTAAAATTTACTTTGAATATTTAAATGAAATAGATGGTAATGAGCAAAAAGCTTACAGATATGGTATAAGCAATAAAATAAATACAGCTAATTCTCAGAGTATAACACTGCGTTATTTTTATCAGAAATATAAAGAGAAATTTAACTCAAACTCTTCTGCACATATACTTTCTATTAAGTATAGTTTCGACAAAAAAAATAAATGAAAAAACTCAGCTATTCAAAATTAAAAGAAAAGGTTAAAAACGCTAATAAAGCTCAGTTTTATACTCTAGTTATTGCTTTATGGTGGATACCTCTAGGTTCCTTCTGGAGTTTGGCTGCAATATGGATTAGATATTCAAATAACATTAAGAAATTTTTTGGATACAAACCAAAATAAACTTTTTTAAAATTATGCTTTCTAATAGTAACCTAAAAGCAATGATATTGATTAAGAAACTTAAAATCTTTATTTATTTATTATTTATATTTTGTTTTTTAGAGGTTCAATCCCAAGAAAAAATTCTAAATCTTAATAAAATAGAATTAGATGAATTTAATTTAGATGGAATTGTATCAAATGCAGAGATAAATGGAGCTAAAATTTTGGAAGTTAAATATGAAGAGCAACCAGGATATAATACAGAGCCAACACAGAGAACAATAGCATTTTTAACATATTCAAGTAAACATTTATATGTAGGAATTAAAGCTTATAGAGATAAAGTTATAGCGCCTGTTACAACTAGAGACAATAGAGCAATTTGGAGAGGTGATTTCACAGGAATCGCTATTGACACTTATGGAGATGCTAGAAATAACATCATTATCAACTCTAATCCTTCTGGAAGTCAAAGTGATGCTATTCGAATGCCTGGTACAGGAAGAGGTGGAGGCCCAAGTGTTAACTCAAACGTTAACTATGATTTTAAGTCTATGGGTAGAGTTACCTCAGACGGGTATGAGATAGAATTTCTAATACCTTTTTCTGAATTACCTTTTCCTAATGGAAATGATCAAGCTTGGAAAATTAAAATATTTACAGGATACCTTGATGATGAAAATGCAGGAGCTGAGGTTAGAGCAGCAACTAGTATGTCTAGTAGAGACTCAAGTTGTCAACTATGTCTTCTGGATCATACAATTATTTTGAATGAAATAGAAATTGATAAAAAACTTAATTTTCTTCCATACGTTAGTTCAAACTTAAGTGGCTCCAGAGAGAAATTTTATGATAGAATTAATTTTGAAACTCCTGAGTTGAGTTATGGATTAGGATTCGATATAGAGCTAAATAAAAATCTTTCAATTGAAGGAACAATTAATCCTGATTTTTCTCAGGTTGAATCTGATGCTACTAGAATTGACATTAATTCTCCAACAGCAATAAACTATCGAGAACGAAGACCTTTTTTTAATAGAGGAATTGATGCGATGGATTATTCCCTTAATGTATTTTATTCTAGGTCAATAAATAACCCCTCTTTTGCCTCAAAGATTATTAATCAGGGAAAAAAATCAGGATTAATTGTTCCTTCAATTGAAAGATTTTTATTTAGCTCTATATCGAATCCTAATCCATAACTCAACTC
>JAAZYM010000028.1 GCA_014239655.1 Flavobacteriales bacterium
ATAAAGGATGCCATCTCCCCAAAAAAATAGTTTTATATCACCAATAGTAATCAAAAAAGATAAGCAGTCAGGATTCCCATTTTCATCAGCTTTATGATAATGTGCTGCGGCATATGAAGTTATTTGGAATTCACCAATATTAATTGACTTATGCCAATCAATAAATTTTAATTGATTTTTTGATAGACTAACTTGATTATTATTGTATGCAGTTTTAGAACAATACAATTTATAGTTTGGCTTAATATTCTCGAGTGTCCAAGTATCCATGTGATCATAATGAGCATGTGTGCAAAGTACTATATCAATAGAATTAATTTCCTCAGGTCTAATCATTGGCGCAAAATTTCTTTTCATTCTTTTATCATTCAATCCACTGGAATCTTCAATAAAGTTTGAAAGGTAGGGGTCAATTAAAATAGTAAAATTATTCTTTTTTAATACATATCCGGATTGCCCTAAATAGCCAATTTTCAATGAATTATCAACAGATGGTTGATTTATAAGATCAATTATTTTCATTTTCTTCTGAACCCATAAACTCAGGCATAATATCTTTACCTTCAGGAGAAGTCCCTTTAAAAAATAAAACAGAGCGGACTGTCTTAAGAAGTATCTTAATATCTAATAAAAAATTATTCTCATCAATATATTGAACATCATAATTAAATTTTTCTTCCCAAGAAATTTGGTTTCTTCCATTAATTTGAGCAAGTCCAGTAATCCCAGGCAATACTTCATGTCTTCTATTTTGAAAATTATTAAATCTTTCTGAATACTTTATTAACAAAGGCCTTGGACCAACTAAGCTCATATCTCCTTTTAATACATTAATTAACACTGGTAATTCATCTAAGCTAGTTTTTCTTAAATATTTCCCAAGCAATGTTTGTCTAATTTCATCTTCTTCTGAACTCTTTGATTCACCTATTTTCATTGTTCTAAATTTGATTATGTTAAATTCTTTTTTATTTTTACCTAACCTTGGTTGAACAAAAATAATAGGAAATCCATCAAATACTAAAATGGCAATAGATATTAATAATAATAAAGGAGTAAAAATTATTAACCCTATTAAAGTTGTAATTATATCAAAGAACCTTTTCATAAAACTATTCTATTACAGATTTTAATACATTCTCAAATTTTGGATATTGAATATCAATTGCAAAATGTTGATCAGCTAGTTTTTTTGCTGAATCTCCCATATTTTTATTTAACTCATCGTTATTTACTATTTTATTTAAGATTTCTGCACCTTTTATATGGTCATCAAATGGAACATAGAAACCTGCATTATATTTTTCTAAGAGCAATCTTTGCCAACCAGAATAATTTATCATAATTGGTTTTCCTGCTGCAAGTCCATCAAAAAATTTATTAGCAGAATTATTCCATAGTTCTTTTAAATTAATAAATAATGAGCTTACCACGGTAGCTTTAGAATATAATAATGGAATTTTAGATTTTTCTAATGGGTCAATTATAAAAACTGAGCTATCTAAAACTCCTAACTCTTTAGATATTGAATAAATATTTTTCTTCTTCACTCCTTCGCCTGCAATGATAAATTTTATTTTATTATTTATATTTTTTAATACGCCTGCAATCTTAATTAAATAATTAACATCATTAACATGCCCAAAAGCACCTGTATAAATCACTAACTTATCTAATGGTTGTGGAGAATAGTTATGTATTCTTATTCCAAAATCTTTAGTTTTGTCTATCCCTTCATAAACTCTAGTATTAGATAAGTTTGTAATTACATTAATTTTATTTGCAGGGCATCCTTTCTTTATTATTCCTTCTTTCATCCCATTTGATAAGGCAATAATTGATTTTGAATTTTTGTAAGCTAATTTTTCAAGATAGATAGCTAAAAACTTAGCTAAAGAAGAATTCAAAGCACCGACTGCAATAGGTAATTCTGGCCATAAATCTCTTACCTCAAAAACCATTGGCTTAGATTTTATTTTAGAATAAATAACTGCAGGAATAGCAATAGTTAGCGGTGTACTTGAAGCATAAATAATATCAGCATCAATAGAAAATGCTACTTTTAAAGATTTAATGGAGAATGATAAAAATGAAAAGATTCTTCTCATAAAACTCATATTATTTGAATATGATACTGGCACCCAATAGACATC
>JAAZYM010000011.1 GCA_014239655.1 Flavobacteriales bacterium
AATGGTGTTACGGTACTAAATATCTCTGGCGGTGATGGTAACTACACGCTTAGTGCATTTGGTCAGACACTTCCTTTATTAGGATCAAATACAATTAGCTCATCACAATTTTTTCCTGGTGGAATCCCTGCTGGTAATTATCCTTTTACTGTGAGTGATGGAAATGGGTGTATAAAATATGATACAATCATAATTACCCAACCAAATCTAATATCTACTGTAAATAATGTAACTAATATTAGCTGCTATGGACTTGTTGATGGATCAGTGAGTCTAAACATTAGTGGTGGAACGCCTCCATATGTAGAAGATTGGGCAGGATATAATCCTAACCTACTAGCGCAAGGAACATACTTCTTTAATATTACTGACTCTAATAATTGTTCGTACTCAGATAGTATTACAATTATTGAGCCTGACTCAATAACATATACAACAGTGATTAACCAAGTGAGCTGCTATGGATCTGCTGATGCCACTGTGGTATTTACTATCTCAGGAGGAGTTGCTCCATACTATGAAAGTTGGGGGGCTAGTGATCCTCTAGCATTAACACCTGGAACACATTTTTATACAATAAGTGATACTAATGGATGTAGCCTAAGTGATTCTGTAGTGATTACTGAACCTGCTGAAATGCTCGTATCTATTACGAGCACAAACATTACTTGTTATGGAGGAAATAATGGTACGGCAACACTAACAATCAGTGGTGGTGTTAGTCCATATACTGAAAACTGGTATGGAGCTGATCCACTTGCTCTAACAGCAAATACTTATCTCTATACAGTAACTGATACTAATGGATGTAGCCTAAGTGATTCTGTAACGATTACACAATCTCAGGATTCATTAACCTCATACCTTATAGCAAATAATCTAAGTTCATGTTTACTCTCAGATGGTAGTATAGATCAAACAATCATTGGAGGTACTCCTCCATATACCTATCTTTGGAATAATGGAGATACAACACAAGATATTAGTAACCTCCACGCTGGAACATATTCTGTAACAACAACAGATACAAATGGATGCTTTACAACAACTAATGTTTTTGTTGACCAACCATCCGATAGTCTTCGTCTGAACCTATCATCTAGTGATTTTAATGGATATAGCATTGCATGTTATGCAGATACTAATGGAACAATATCTGCACTAACATCAGGTGGTAATGGTCAATTAAATTATCAATGGTCAACTGGAGATTCTAATGCCGTTGTAAATAATCTATCAGTAGGATCATATGCCGTTACAGTAACAGATACCTCAGGATGTTCACTTACTGATAGTACAATACTAACCAGCCCTACTGAATTAAGATCAACATATACAACTACTGATGTGCTTTGTTATGGAGATAGTACAGGATCAGCAACAGTAACATTTACAGGTGGATTACCTGATTACTTACTTGGCTGGGGGAACTTTACTCTACCTCTTTTAAATGGTCAAAACATATTTGCTAGTGGAATGATTATCCCACAAGGAATATATCCATATAGTGCAACCGATATTAATGGATGTTCACTATATGATACAATTACAATTAATCAACCAGACAGCCTATATGCTGCACATATAATTTCTGATTATAATGGATACAATATTTCCTGTTTTAGTGGTAATGATGGTCAAGTACAGATAAATACAAATGGTGGTACTAGTCCATTCTCTATATACCTTAACAACGCACAATATACAGGTCCTAATCCATTAATAACTGGGTTAAATGAAGGAACCTACGTAGACTCCATTACAGATGCAAATGGATGTATATTTATGGATACTATAGATCTTTTAGAGCCTCCAAGATTAAGCCTACTCACACAACTGATTAATAATGTAAGCTGTTTTGATGCATGCGATGGTAGCTTAGCAGTATTAACAAGTGGTGGTGTAGGACCATATAATTACCTATGGGATAATGATTCTACTCATATCTCTGACACTGCCACAAACTTATGTGCTGGAAGCCATCTTATAACTATTGAAGATATGAATGGATGTCTGGCATCATCATCAGACTCTATCTCTCAACCAAATGGAATCTCATTAACACTAGACTCTATTACTCATATAAGTGTTTATGCAGGAAACACTGGAAATATATATGTTTCTCTTAATGGAAACAGTACAACAGTACAATATCAATGGACTGGCCCTAATGGATTTAGTGCTACAACAGATGATATTAGTAATCTATATGCTGGAGTATATATCTTAAATACAACTGACTCACTTGCATGTTCATTAGATACTTTTATCGTTGAGCAACCTTTATCTCTTTCTGCATCTGTTGATTTTATAACAAACAATATATGTTGGGGAAGAAATCAAGGAGCAATAGCGATTACCCCTGATGGAGGAGATTCTGTATATACCTACCTATGGATAGGCCCTAATGGATACACATCTACTGATGAAGATATTGATAGTCTCTATTCAGGATCATACACACTTGAACTGTCTGATACCACAAATACAATCTCATATACCTTTGATGTACTACAAAATGATGAGATCATTGTATACTCAACTGGTGCAACTGCCGATTGCTATGATGGATCAGCCATTGCCACTGCATATGGATTTGGAGGGACTCCACCACTTGACACATATTGGAGTAATGGAGATACAGGAATATCTACTACCCTGATTGTTGGTACGCATGCAGTAACTGTTATTGATGTTTATGGATGTAGCTCTACTGACTCCGTAACTATTGAGCCTGGTGATTCCTTGAGTATATTACCAAATCCTACAATGATTAGCTGCTTTGGATTAAATGATGGAATAGTTACATTAAATGTTTATAATGGTGGCACACCTCCTTATCAATATTCTGATGATGGTGGACTAACATACCAAAGCTCAAATATGTTCTACAGCTTATCTCCAGGAAACCATACATTTACTGTTATAGATAATAACGGATGTATTAATGATATCACTACATTGATAACTCAACCTCTAGAATTGGGTGTTGATGTAATATTTACCAACCTAGAATGCTACAATGATTGTGATGCCACAGCTACAGCTATTGTTGATAATGGTACTCAGCCATATTCATATGAATGGACAGATCCTAATCAACAAAATAACCAAACAGCAATAGGGCTTTGTGCAGGATCATATAATGTAACAGTAACTGATGATAATGGCTGTGTAGCTACAGAATTTATAAATATTGCCAATCCAGATCCTATTATTGTAAATATCTGGCAAGATGATAATATGTTGGAAGCTACCTCAGGTTTTGTGTCCTACCAATGGTTAGATGATCAAAATAATCCAATCACCGGTGAAACATCAAATGAATTTTTCCCTTCTTCATCAGGAGAATACAGTGTAGAAGTGACAGACTCAAACGGTTGTAGTATGACTTCATATGCCATATCATTTAACTACACTGGAATATCACAAGATGGAGAACTAATAATTAATATATACCCTAACCCTACTACTAGCTTCTTATATATTGATGGTGCAACTAATATCTCTGAAGTAGAAATATTTAATGCTCTAGGAGATAAAGTGCTTCATCAAACAAACCAGATGAGTGCTGAATATTTAAAATTAGATTTATCTGATAAAACAAGAGGTGTATATTTTGTGAAAATTATAAGAGGAAAACAGCTTATTAATTATAAAATCGTACTACAATAATTTTTTTACTAATTTGCAATCTGAAAAAGAACACATAAAACAATGCTAAAAAGAATACTACTTTCTGCAATAATTTGCTTATTCGCATTCGTAAACAACACAAATGCAAGCATAACTGACTCATCATATTTTGCTCATCTTAAAGCCTACAACTGGCAGCCAATATCCGATGTTGATAAAGTTTTACAACATGAAAAAGCTAAAGATCTAAGTAAAAGAACATTAGATCAATCTAAATTAGCTGATCAATACTACATATCAGGAGTTGAGAAAATGAGTTCTAAAGATTATAACGGGGCTATTAGAGAATTTAAAGCAGCCATGAAAAAATACAAACGAGCTAAGCTAAGTGATAATGCTTTAAATTATATAAGAATAAATATGGCCTTATCATATGCTCATACTGGTAATAAAAAAGACTTAGTAGCAGCAAAGAGATATTTAGATTTAGTAACTTCTAAAGTAGATACTGAACAGGATTGGAGGTATAATATTGCCATTGCAAAAAATAAGACAGAAGATCAATTAGAAGCAACTAAGATTCTTTCTAGTGTAATTAAAAAGGATAATGGGAATTTCCAAGCATATGTTACTCTTGCTGCCATGTATAAAGATTCAGGGAATGAAGAAGATGCAGAGAAAGTGCAAGAGAGAATGCAGAAGGCTGAAGATAAATTAAATCAACAAAAAAAGAGAAATAGCTCTAAAAAATTAGCTAATAACAAATCTGTTAAACCTAAAAAGATTAAAAAGAAAAAAGTAGTTCTAAATCCTAAAGGGGTTAAACCTGATGTTACTAATCTTAATATAAGCAGCCAAGATGATCCACTACAATTTGATAAAATAGAAAAGATAGATGATAGAAGCATGATTCAAATACAAGCTGGAATTACTGATTTTAAAGATGGTATAGATGCTCTTAAACAGAAGGACTATAAATCAGCTCAAAATAAATTAAAAGATGCTGAGAAAAAATTAAAAAGAGGAAAAATAGCTGAAGATGGACTAAATTTTTCACGTGGAAGCCTAGCAATAGCATTACTAGCTTCTGGAGAGAAAAGAGGTATTGGACAAGCGAAAAGATATCTTATGAATCTAACACCAAAGATTTCCAAAGACAGAGATTGGGCATATAATATGGCTGTTGCCCATTATAATTTTGGATCTCGTTCAAAAGGAACTACTCAAAAAGATTTTCTTGAAAAATCAGTTAGACTCTTTAGAAGTGCCATACAAATAGATAAATTATTCTTAACTGCATATGAAAACCTAATCTATGTTTATAAAGCAATGGGTGAAGATGCAAAAGCATTAAAAACCCATAAAGCATTTGTAAAAAGTAGAGACAGGCTACTAAATTCATTCTCTAAAGATGAACAAACTAAACTTGGAATGGGAGTCCCATATGTATTTAGGGTGAGACTAGGGACATATGGTGTTTATACTGCCCCAGTAGAACTATATGATCAAGAATATCTAATCACAGTACCAGTAAATGAGAGACAAACATCATTCTTTGCAGGTATGTTCTATAACCTTAAAGATGCTCAAGCGTATCTAAAGAAGATGCAGAATAATGGTTTTCAAGGGGCTTCAATAGCAGCCTTTAAAGATGGAGAGATTACAGAATTCTAAAAATCTATAAAAGGATTTAAAAAATCTGTTTTCAGCCCAAGGATTAGATAATTCCTATTTTCCTGTGTAGATTTATTTCTTAGAGTATAGGCTAAAAATATTTTAGCCGCTTTTAGATCATAATTAAGCTCTGCATAAAAAGTATGAAGATGAGTCTCTATTCCTTGACCATTATAATTGCCATAAGAAAACTCTCCCCCTTCTCCCTCAGCGAGAAAATCAGAGATAAAGATATTCTGGCCATAATGTGTATCTAATGAATCTGCCCCATAAATAGCATATGTATATTTTAAATTAGTGCCCCATTTTCTAAACTTATAATTAAGCATAAAAATATTTTCTTTAAAATTAGCTCCCAAAGGATGAGCGAGAGCTTGATTCATATGGGTATAATTTTGCATGGGATGTTTATGGGCATAGGTATAAGGCTGTGCTTGATTATATTCAGCTAATAAATGAAATCCATGCTCTTTTAGACAAAATTTTGATCTTGCCCCTATCTGGAATGCTAGCTTATTCTGAAAGAAACCATCCCCAGTATTCTCATAACGATTAATATTTAGATCATCTATAAGTAATTGTCCATATATATTCATCAAACCTAGCCTGTAATTTACATTAAGACCCATCAAGGCATTATCTGGAGAGTGCTTAGAAAATTCAACTGGACGATAAAAAATAATAGGATTTAAATAATGAATATCAAAACCGCGCTCATAATTTTCATCTTGGGCTTGCCAGATAATTCCTTCAAAGAGTCCAATAGTTAACCTTTTATTAATATCATAATCTAGATAATGAAAAGCCCCATGCTTTTTTTGGGGAATATCTGAATTATATATATCTGAGAAAGTAGTAAAGTGATTATAATACCTAACCTTCCAAAATTTAGTGATAATACTTAGAAAAGGGTATGCAGCATGATTATTAGAAAGTAACATTGATCTATATCCACTACCAATAAAGTTCTTTCCTTTACCAAAGCGTGCAGAGAAATATTTATTCATCTTATAATCAGCGACAAGAGA
>JAAZYM010000040.1 GCA_014239655.1 Flavobacteriales bacterium
AGAGACTGTAAATAATATGGGGTGTTTTATTAAAGATTCTGTTTATGTGAAAGTTTCTCTTAAGCCTGTTCTTGATTCATTGTGGGCCGAGAGTAATACTGTTTATAGTGGTTCTAGTGTTACACTGCATGCAAATACAGAAGATTCTATTTTATGGTTTAATTCTAGTAATGACTCAATTATAACATTTAATGTATATGAATCATCCTGGTATAATGTTGTTATGTATAATGACTTATGCGTTATATATGATTCGCTATATATATCTGTGAGAGATATTTTTTGTGATGAAGATAGTATTATTATCCCTACTGGATTCACCCCGAATAATGATAATATTAATGACACCTATAAAATCATCAACAACGGAGTAGATCTAACATATTTTAACTTGAAGATTTATAACAGATTGGGCCAAGAGATTTTTTCAACTAATGACATTAATATTTCTTGGGACGGAAAATATAAAGGAAAAAAATTAAACGCACAGGTGCTAGATTATTTTCTTGAGATGACATGCGCTGGAGAAAGAATGATGTTTAAAAAAGGAAATATTACACTTATAGAATGAGAATTGTTCTAACAATCCAGTTGTTGTTTTTTGTTGTCTTTTTAAAGGCTCAGGATGTACATTTTTCTCAATTTAACACCTCGAAGTTTACACTAAATCCTGCCCTAACAGGTATTCAGGAAGATGATTTTCAATTACATGCTCAAAGAAAATCTCAATGGGGATCAGTTTCTGATCCATTTAAAACTTTTTCATTTTCTTTTTATGCAAAAGAATATGTATTTAAGAAATCAATTGGATTAAATTTTATTAATGATATTGCAGGAGCTTCAAACTTTAAAACCACGGGCTTAAACATTTCAATATCTCAAAATATAATTCAAGAAAACAGTACTTTACTCGCTATTGGGGGGTTAATGGGTGGATTTCAAAGAACTTTAGAGTATAGCTCTTTAATCTTTATTGAGGAAGAGCCTATTGTGGATGAGAGTATATTTTTTTTGGATTTTGCTCTAGGAGCACTTTATCAAAGAAAGATAAATAATATGTTTTTTCTCGAATCAGGTGTTTCGATATATCATCTTAATAACCCTAACCAATCGTTCTCTTCTAATATAACCCACAAGACCCCATTGAAATTTAACACACACATTATCTATACACACTTGATTACAGATAAGTTACAATCAAGATACCTGGGCTTTTTGTCGAAACAGTCTTCGTCTCAGGAGTTAATTTATGGTATGGATATTAATTATCAAATAAATAATTCTAGCAAGCAAGATATACGTGGAATGATGGGTGTTTATTATAGAAATAAGGATGCTATCATTCCTAACATTGGCTTAGTTGTAAATCAATTCTCATTTGTGATGTCATACGACGTAAATGTTTCTGCTCTTTCTAGAGCATCAAATAATCTAGGGGGTTTTGAATTGTCTTTGGCTTATCAATGGTCTAAAATCAAAAAGAAATCTAAAAATAAATTTATATGCCCAAAATATTTATAGTAACCTTTTGTTTTTTAATCTCTTGTCTACAAGCAGATTCACAAATAAGGATAGTCAAGCTTAAAGGTGATGTCAATTCTTTTAATGCAGAATTTAATTTTTTAAGGATAGACAGTAATAACGCTTTTTTCACGTCTATAAATTATGATAATCAAAAAATAAGCTCTCGCCTATACGGGGCAATTAAAGAAAATAATGTTTGGAATAGGCTTGAGTCTAACAAATATAATATTCTAGATTTAAGCTCTGGAAACATCACAGTAGATAAAGCGTCAGATATGATCTTTTTTACAGCATGTGATGATGTTGGAGGGGCTTGTAATATATACATGTATTTTAATGATACCCTGGAAAATCTTTCGGAGATTTATCCAGATATATTTTATAATTCCTATAATTCACAACCACATCTCTTTTCTGTTAATGACCAGCTCTTTTTATGTTTTGTGTCTAATCGCAAAGGAGGATTTGGCGGGTTAGATATTTGGTTTAGTATAATTGATGGTTCTAGAAAACTAGGAGTTCCTATAAATGCAGGACCACAGATTAACACTAAAAATGACGAAATAACGCCATTTTATAATACTAATAACCAGTCATTATATTACAGTTCTAACAACATCAAAGATAATATTGGCGGGTTTGATATTTTTAAGGCTGAGGGCATACCAAACATATGGAAGGACAAGAAAAATATTATAGAATTAAATAGCTTGCGAGACGAAGTATATTTGACATTTTATAATGAGCAAGACGGTTATTTTTCATCTAATAGGAATTCAGAATGTGATGAAAAAACGGATAGTTGTTGTAGCGACATATATGGGTTTACTCTTATCGAACAGAAAAAAAAGAAAAAGGAGATTCTTGATTACACAAGCTTTTTCCCTCTAAACCTTTATTTTGATAACAACCAGCCTAATCCAAAATTAGATTTATATAAAACTATAAACTATAAAGAAACCTATATTAGGTATTTTATGAAACAGGATGAATATTTATTATATAATAAATCAGAAGAGATTAATTTGTTTTTTGAGGATTCTCTTAAAGGAAATTTTAATCAGCTGAACATGTTATTAGGAAAACTACTGAATGATCTTAACGAGGGATATAATATTGATATAAAAATAAAAGGATATACGAGTCAATTAGCAGACACTTCATATAATATAAAACTTTCATCATATAGAATTAAGTCGCTTTTTGAGTATGTTGTTTCTTTTAAGAATGGGGTTCTTTTTGATTTTATGAAACAAGGCAGATTAAGTATTGTTGAAGTCCCATTAGGAGAGTCAGAAAGCTCTGAAAGACTATATGATAATTCATTATTGGAAATTTATGGAATTGAAGCTATGCTTGACAGGAAAGTTTCAATTCTTAAGATTGATGCTTATAGGTAAATAATGCTTAAAGAAATTATAATAAGACCTAGTAAAAACCCTGCATATATTTGAGGAGAAGTATGTGCATCCTGGTCAAGTCGAGAATACCCAATTAGCCCACTTATAAGCAAAGAGAACATGAAAACATAGAACACTCCTCCGTATAAAAGCTGGAGAATCATAAAAGCTCCGCTTGCCCCGCCAATAGCCAACATATGTAAGCTTATTTTCCATTTTCTTGTGATTATCATAGCTAGGGACAATGTATATATGCCTCCGAGGTATATTTTTTTAATCACAGGACTAAACTCAAGAATATCTCTAATTATATAAAAACCAACTAGCATCCAGCAGATTGTGATTAAGAGAGGAATAAATCGATCTTCTTGATTATTCATTTCTAAGTTTTGGATTTTTTTTGTAAATAAAAGATATATGATACTCAAGAGAGGAAAAAGAAATGTAAAAACAACAGTAGTGATTATAATTATTGGAATTTGATTTTGTAATACTATAATATTTGAAAATTCTTTAGCTATTATTAGTATAGTTATTGAAGGAATAAATATAGGGTGTAATATTTTAGAGATAAATTCAGATACCCTCATTTATATTGATCTTCTTATTTTAGACACAGGAATTTTTAATTTATCTCTATATTTAGCCACTGTCCTTCTTGCGATATGATATTCTTCTTGTCCGAGCAATTGACAAAGGACTTCATCGGTATATGGATTGCTTTTGTTTTCTTGTTGTATAATTTCCGCTAATTTATTTTTTATTTTTTTTGTTGAGATTAGCCCCCCATCATCTTTCCTGTAAGCTTCAGAAAAAAAGTCTTTTAGAAGAAATGTACCAAATATGGTCTCTATATATTTACTATTAGTGACTCTAGAAATTGTAGATATATCTAGATTAACTTTTTCTGCGATATCTGCTAGTTTCATAGGCTTTAAGTCATCTTCTTTGCCAGAAATAAAGTATTCATATTGGATGTAGATAATAGCATCTATTACTTTCTTTAAAGTCTCATTTCTTTTTTTCAAAGCATCTACAAACCAATTTGCTTTTTCTAAGCGTTTTGTTAAAAACTCTTTTGTTTCTCTATCTTCTGTCTCTGTTAATAGTTTCTTATAGAAGCTACTAGCTCTGATCTATTTAGTATTTGATTTGTTAAGTGACACTACTAATTTTCCGCTTTTATTTGTTAAGCTAAAATCAGGGAGAATATATTCAATAGGCCCTTCATTTTTTGAGAATCCTAATCCAGGAATTGGATTTAGTTTTTCTATTTCTTTATATACAGACGAAAGTTGATCTTGTGTAATTTTTAGCTCTTTCATTATTTTTTCAAAATTTTTATTTGAAAACGCACTATAATAATTATTTAGCACCGTGACAAGAAGACCTTTGTTGTTTGGGTTTTTTCTTTCTACCTGAGTTATTAGGCATTCTCGAAGATCTTTTGAGCCTATTCCTATTGGGTCAAGGCTTTTAAGGATTTTGAGTGCACCCGACAATTGTTTATGTGTGATTTCAACTTCATTTGATATAAAATAGTCGTTAATTATTGAATCCAAATCTCTTCTTAGAAATCCGCTTTCATCAAGACTGTCAATAAGATATTCAACAATACTTAATAATTCTGTATTAATTTCATTTCCCAATAGTTGTTTGTGTAGAAAGTCTGACAATGAATTACTGTTTCCTGTTAAATTATTTGCAAGGAAATCAGTTTTTTTATACTGATCTTTCTTTAGAAAGCCATGCTCATCATTTTCTAAGATGGCATCCACCCCTTCTTCTTCTTCTTCTTCTTCTTCTAGCGCTGGGTTTTCCTCAATTTCGGCCTCAATTCTTTTTTCTAGATCAACAATTGGTATTTGCAGAAGACCAAGAAATTGTATTTGTTGCGGGCTAAGATTAAACTTCTGATTAAAGGCTTGTCTTATTTTTTGCATTTTTAGAATTCAGCATTTTGTGGTGTTCTTGGAAACGGTATAACATCACGGATATTTTTCATTCCTGTAATAAACATCATTAACCTTTCAAATCCTAATCCAAAACCACTATGAACACATGTTCCAAATTTTCTTGTTTCAAGGTACCACCACAATTCATCTTTATCTACATTCATTTCTTCCATGCGTTTATTTAACTTGACATAGTCTTCTTCTCTTTGTGATCCCCCGACCATTTCGCCGATTAATGGGAAAAGTATATCCATTGCTCTCACTGTAGAATTGTCGTCATTCATTTTCATATAAAAAGCCTTAATTTCTTTTGGGTAATCTGTAATAATAACAGGCTTTTTAAACGTCTTCTCTACTAAATGTCTTTCGTGTTCTGATTGGAGCTCATCACCAAACCCATTAATTATAAATTGAAATTTCTTTTTCTTATTTGGCTTGCAATTTCTTAGAATATCTATTGCTTCAGAATAACTTATTCTTTCAAAGTTATTATCTATCACAAAGCTTAGCCTCTGTAACAGTGACATTTCTGATCGTTCCTCTTTTTTCAGATTCTTTTCTTCGTTTTCAAGTCTAGAATTTAGAAAGTCTAGATCCTCTCTATAATTTTCTAAACAGTATTTTATACAGTATTTCAGGAAGTCTTCAGCAAGATCCATGTTGTCGTTTAAATCGGCAAATGCGGTTTCGGGTTCAATCATCCAGAACTCAGATAGATGTCTAGATGTGTTAGAGTTTTCAGCTCTAAATGTAGGCCCAAATGTATAAACCCTTCCTAAGGCTAGCGCTCCTAACTCTGCTTCAAGCTGACCTGATACAGTAAGATTTGTTTGTTTTCCAAAAAAGTCCTTATTATAGTCTATTTCACCATTCTCTTTTTTAGGAATATCATTAAAGTTAAAATTAGAGACCTTAAACATTTCACCAGCACCCTCAGCATCTGCTCCGGTAATTACTGGAGTATGAATATTTATATACCCATTACTATTAAAGTAATTATGTATAGCAAATGTTAAGGCGTGTCTTAATCTGAAAACTGCGGAAAATGTATTTGTTCTAAATCTTAAATGTGCTTTTTCTCTTAAGAATTCAAGGCTATGTTTCTTAGGTTGTAATGGATACTCTTCACCATCAGCTTCCCCAAGAATACTTATTGATTCTGCATTTATCTCCAAGTTTTGCTCTTGTCCGCTTGAGCCAATTAGCTTACCTATTACTTTTATGCAAGACCCTGTGGTTATTTTCTTTAGAAGCTCTTCTTTAAAGTTAGAGGATTCTGCAACAACCTGTATGTTTCTTATGGTGGAACCATCATTAACTGATATAAATGACACATTTTTACTACCTCTTCTGGTTCGCACCCATCCATTAATGTCTACCGTACTATTTATTATTGGCGCCTCTAATATTTCAATTATTCTTGCTTTCCCCATTTATTTTATTGTATTATCCCGCTTGTGATATTTGAGATTTATTTATTATTGATTCTACCTCTTTGACAATGGCAGTTGAATTTATCCCACATTCAGCCCATAGCTCTTCCTGTGTTCCATGATCAATAAATTTATCAGGTATTCCTAACCTATGTACTTGATTGCTATATCTGTTTTCAGACACAAATTCTAGTATTGAGCTACCAAACCCCCCTTGTAGACATCCATCCTCTACAGTAATTATAGTGTTATATTTTTTGCAAATTGAATGAAGTTTTTTCTCATCTAAAGGTTTTATAAATATCATATTATAGTGACCGACACTAATTCCTTGCTTTTCTAGTTCTTTAGATGCCTTTTTTACAAAATTTCCAGGATGCCCAATGGAAAGAATTACAATTTCTTTTCCATCTTGTATTTTTTTTGCCCTACCAATAGTTAGTTCCTCGAATTCATTCTTCCATTCATTTATAACTCCATTACCCCTAGGATATCTTATTGAGAAAGGGCCTCTTGTTTTTTTCTGTGCAGTATACATTAGATTCCTGAGATCATGTTCATCCATAGGAGCAGAAACAATTAGATTAGGGATACATCTTAAGAAAGCATAATCAAAAACACCATGATGAGTTGCGCCATCTGCACCAACTACTCCTCCCCGATCTAAGCAAAAAATTACATTGAGATTTTGAAGCGCAACATCGTGAATCACTTGATCATATGCTCTTTGAATAAATGTTGAGTAAATATTACAAAAAGGAATCAATCCTTGTGTAGCCATTCCAGCAGAGAATGTAACTGCATGTTGTTCAGCAATCCCCACGTCATATGTTCTTTCTGGCATCTCATCCATCATCTTGTTTAATGAACTGCCACTTAACATTGCGGGTGTTACCCCAACAATATCCTTGTTTTCTTTTGCTAGCTCGATGATTGTTTCTCCAAATACATCTTGATATTTGGGTGGTGATACAGTGTTTTTTTTAGATAATATTTCTCCGGTATCTTTATTAAATAGACCAGGAGCATGCCATTTTGTAGGATTGCCTTTTTCTGCAAATCCATAACCCTTACCTTTTTCAGTTATACAATGTAGAATTTTTGGGCCGGGGATTTCTTTCAGGTCTTTCAATATATCAGTTAGGTGTTTGGTATCATGCCCATCAATAGGTCCGAAATACCTAAAATTAAGAGATTCAAAATAATTACTTTCACCAAGAACAGTGGTTTTAATACCACTCTCTACTTTTTTTGCAATTTTTTGAGCATTAGGACCAAACTTACTTATTTTCCCTAGAATTTGCCATGCTTTTTTTCTTGCTTTATTATATGTTTTTGATGTTGATATGTCTGCTAGATATTCTTTTAATGCACCAACAGCTGGATCAATAGACATACAATTATCATTTAAAATTACTATTAGATTTGTATCTTCTGCTCCGGCATGATTGAGTCCTTCAAAAGCAATACCTGCAGTCATAGCCCCATCTCCAATTACAGCTACATGTTGTTTTGTTATTTTTTTGATTTTTGACGCCATTGACATACCTAGAGCAGCAGATATAGATGTTGACGAGTGTCCAACCCCAAAAGTATCATAGACACTTTCACTCCTTTTTGGGAAACCACTTAGTCCCTTGTATTTTCTATTGGTTGGAAATTGATTTTTTCTACCAGTGAGTATTTTATGTCCATAGGCCTGATGCCCAACATCCCAGACTAACTGATCATACGGTGTATTAAAGATATAATGTATTGCAATTGTTAGTTCAACAACCCCTAGACTTGCCCCAAAATGCCCTCCTTTTTCAGAAACAACATCAATAATATACTGCCTAAGCTCTTTAGATAGCTGAGGAAGCTGAGATTTATCTAGTTTTCTTAGATCTTCAGGGTTATTTATTTTCCTTAGTAGATCTCCTTGTTTGTATTTTTTATTATCCATATCTTTTTCAAAGATACATGTTCTTTTTATTATTTTTTAATAACACATTCAATTATTAATTAATCTTTTCTTTGTCTTATTTTTAATAAACACTATAAAGTTAATAATTGATTATTTTTTTTATCATTCTTATTTACATATTTATCAGTTTTGTATTATGAAAAAATATATCTTTTTATTTTGTTTTTTTCACCTCAACACATACTCTAGTAATAATATATTAAGTGAAAAAAATGACAGTTTATTAATATGCGAAAGGATGAATTTATTAAATTCTATTTCTTCGATAGACTTTAATTGTAATAATTTTGTACAATCACATTTAGACAACTATCTTTCCAAGGATAATAAACTTTTGTCAAGAATGCTGGCTGTTTCTGAATACTATTTCCCGGTTTTTGAAAAATATTTAGACAAATATGATCTCCCATTAGAGCTAAAGTATCTATCTATTGTAGAGTCCGCGCTAAATCCTAGTGCTAGATCGGCTTCTGGAGCCAGGGGATTATGGCAGTTTATGTATCCAACTGGTAGAGAATATGATCTTGATGTAACCTCATATATTGATGAGCGACTTGACCCTCATAAATCTACAGATGCAGCATGTAAATATTTTATTAAATTATTTGATGTCTTTGGTGATTGGAATCTTGTATTAGCTGCATATAACGGAGGACCTGGGTATATACAAAGAAAATTAATTAGTACGGGTAAGAATAATTTTTGGGAATTACAGCCATATCTTCGAAGAGAAACAAGGAATTATGTTCCAAAATTTATGGCTATTACTTATTTAATGCATTATCATAAGGAATATAATATTGTGCCAGATAGTATAAAGATAATTAGATCTGAGTTAGACACGCTAAGCATTAATTATCAAATAAATTTCACCACCTTATCAGAGATAACGTGCCTTTCGAAGGAAGAAATATCACAATATAATCCTGCATATAAAAATGAGGTTTTCCCTAAAAATTCAATTCTTAATTTACCTTCGACTGTTATTGAGGATTATTTGTTAAACTACGAATCATATAAGCTTTTTTCAGATGCCGTTGAAAGGAAAGAAATTTTAATTAACGAGACTCGTTTTGTTTATCTAGTTGAGTCAGGTGATTATTTAGGGAAAATAGCGTCAAATTTTAAGTTAAAAATTTTTCAGATTCAAAAATGGAATAATTTAAAGTCTACTAAGCTAGGTATTGGAGATAAGTTAATTTTATATGTTTCAGATAGCGTTTTTAAGAAGATTAATATACTAGAACCATCTAATTCATCATATATTGTTCAAAAAGGAGATACGCTTTGGGATATAGCAAGAATGTATGAAGGAATAACCGTATCTAAAATTAAAAAGTTAAATAATTTAAAAACCAATAGCTTAAAACCTGGACTAAAGCTATTAATACCAAAAGTCTAATCTATGTTATATCGTATTATTATTTTATTTAGTTTTTTTGTATCTTGTTTAGAAAAGACACAAACACTTCCAGATTCTACAGGGTCAAACTCAGAGATTATTTTTGTTGTTGATGATGCATCATGGGATAGATTTGCCGAAAAGGATGTAAGAAATATTTTTTCTGGAGAAATACCTGGTATTGGTAAGCCAGAATCATTTTTTAAGGTTATCCAAATAAATAGTAGTGAATTTAATTCATTATTAAGAACACATAAAAATATAGTACTCATATCAAATGACACAGTATTTAAGATATTAAATGATGTTTGGGCTAAAAATCAAACAGTTGGCCATATAGGTTATAGGAATGATGGTGTTTTTATAGAAAACTGCAATATTTTATTTAAGGCTTTCTATGATAATGAATTATCTGCTTTAAGAAGAAAATTATCTAGGGAAACTAATTTAAGTTATCCAAAAACTCTACAACAAACCTTTGGGATTGAGGTTATTATACCATCCGAATACTCTTTAAATATAGATAGTTCAGGCTTTAAATTATTTTCTTACAATCCACCTAAAAAGGAGATAATCAAGCATATATTATTTGCATCAATACCCTATACAGATAATAATCGAATAGACTCAATTATAATGAATACGAATAGGATTACTTCAAAGATTTTAGAAGGAGCATCAGAAGATTCGTATGTGATTCTAGAGCCAGATTTTTACCCTAAACTTTATAATGGCTCCTACAGAGCACTCTGGAAATTACATAATGGATTTATGGGAGGGCCAATTATTATTAAACCATATGTTGTAGATAATCGGCTAATCCTGGCTATTGCTTTAGTGTTTAGCCCACAGAGCTCTAAAAGAGGATATATAAAAGAATTTGAGGCTATTCTATAATTAGCTTTTTTACTATAGGCTTTTTGTTTTTCGATGTTACCTCAACTAGATAGCAGCCTCCTGTTAAATCTTTAGTGTCTATTTTTTGTGTATAGTTAGAGCGCAATACCTTTTCGCCAGTCACACTATAGATTGTTATTATGGATTCATAATCCTGTACCCCATGAATTTCTATATAATCATTAGCAGGGTTTGGATATATAATTAAATCTTGCTCAATATTATTTAATGTGTTTGTTGACTGAGTATTTAGGTCGCTTTCCCAAATCCCTCTTCCAAATGTTGCGGCAACTATCTTTTGAGTATTGTAATTAATTTCTAATTCCTTTATAACAACATTAGGCAGTCCATTCATGTAGGGAACCCAATCACTCATAGTATTGTCTCTATGATAAATACCAACATCCATCCCAATATATAAATCTCCATTTGCCAAGTCTTGATGTACAATACAGTTTACCGGCAGGTTTGGAAGGTTACTACCTGTTATATTTGACCAGCTATCTCCTCCATCAAATGATTCATATACTTTGTGATTTGCTTGATATTCAGAATAAGTTACAAATAAATGATCTTCATTATCAGCTGCAACTGTAATATCCGAGAAATTAAAATTAGGTAAGCCAGTTTTAATATCTGTCCATATTCCTCCCGCATCTTTTGTTCTTTTAATTTTGTTATATGATGCACTATAAATATAATCTTCGTTTGAAGCTGCAAGAGCTATTACTCTTACTGATGCACCATTGCTTACATTATAAGATATTGAGTCCCATTGCCCACCACCTATTTGTGATCTATAAATTTCGTCATAACCAGCTACTATAATATTATTATTTATTGGATGAATTTTCCATGGAGTAACCCATGCTCCAGAATAACCCACAGGTTTAATGTTATCCCAGTTCCCCCCTCCATTATAACTTTTTCTTAACCCTCCATATTGTGAGGTTGAATATATAATTTCATGATCATATTTATCGATTGCACATTCCATTCCATCAGAACCCCTTATCGCATCCCACACCCCATTGGTTGTCATTTCTGTTCCATTATCCTGTGCTCCAGCGACAACCCTTGAATTTATAGTGTTTGATAACCCAAGCTTATAAAATTGAGAGATAGCTAATCCATCACTAATATCTATCCAACTATTTAAGGTATCCATGTATTCGTATAAACCACCATCATTTCCTGCGTATGCTATATCGTTAAGAGGGTTAAACTCTAAGGCGTGTTGGTCAACATGCATATAAGAGTAATTAGACCCATTCCCACTGCTTCCACTGATATTCCAACTAATTCCCCCATCAGTTGATTCCCAGAGGTTTATTCCTCCTACATATAAATGATTTTCATCTTCAGTTGAAACCCCCAAGCTTAAATCATACCACGACTGCCCTCCCGTGGAAGTTCCATCAGTATCCCTACCAAGGATATTAGGACTATCAGATTGCAGAACCCAGCTATCCCCATTATCTGATGATTTATAAATACCATGAAAACTATAGTCGTTTTTACAGAATAGTACATACACTACATCTGGATTTGCAGGGGTTACTGCTAGTAAAGGACGGTTTTTATTAACTGGACCAATTCCATTATTTATTTTTGCCCAGCTTTGCCCTCTATCTGTTGATCTATAGACTAATGATCCTCCGGTAGTTTGCTTAACAGAATATATTGTGTTTGGATTATTAGGTTTAAATTCTATATCCCTAAATCTACCAATAAGAATTATACCATTAGTATCTAGTGCCTTTGACCATGTTTGTCCTCCATTTGGACTTATCATAATATTATTGTCGGTAACAGCAAAAATACTATCTGTGTAATTTGGATTTATGATTACTTTATTAACCATCTTATTATCAGTAATACCCCATTGCATTCCGGTTGTGTCCCAATTTATTCCACCATCAATTGATTTTAGAATACCTATAGAGTATGTGTCACTAGCATGAGCATCTCCTGTGGTGATATACATTTCTTGAGGATTTACAGGGTTAATAGCAATATATGATACGCCAATTACAGGAAGATTGTCTGTATTTGTAGACCAGTTTGCGCCACCATCATTTGACTTCCATAATCCACCTCCAGGGGATCCAATCCATATTATATCTTCATCAAAAGGATCAAAAGCAATACAATTTATCCTTCCGTTACCTCTTTTTTTACCATTTGAAAGAATTATAGGGGTATTAATAGGCCCTAATTCTGTCCAATTACTACTTGAATTTGATTTATATTGTTCATATTTCTTTTTTTCTTTTAGCCATTCTGTATATAGCTTTCCATTAGGAATTCCTTTACCGTCTGATGTTCTTTGTAAAATAAAGTCTAGATTTCGCGCATAAGGCTTGTAGCCATTTCCTTTTGTATATTTAACTTCATTTTTGTATTTGTTGAATGCAATTTCCTTGTCAAATACAGTAGCATTAGGATTTTTCTCTAATAATTGATCCTCCCAAATTTGTGCTCCAGCAATAAAATAAGATAATAAAAATAAGAGTGTAAAGTTTCTTTTCATTTTTTAAAATTTTGTTTTCAAAGATAATATAAAATTCCTACCATATCCGCTTATTCCAGATGCGAATGTTTTATAATGATTGTCAAGAATATTTTCAACAGAAAATGAGAAATCAATATTTGAAGACAATTTGGTTGAATATCTAAGGTTTATAATATACCAAGATGGGTTTCCATCTAAAGTAGCTTCATCAAAATTATCAACTCCGTTAGGATCATAATCTTCTGTGTTTTTCCATCCATTATAGATGTGAGAAATTATAAAGTCATGCCTGTCTATTTTGTATGATAGATCAAATTTTGAGTTTAATGGAGGTATATGTGCAAGAGGCTGGTTAAGATGATTTTTACCGTCTAAATAATTCATTGTAAAATCAATCAGCACATACCTATTTAACGTTATTTTAGATCCGACACTTAATCCATTGATGCTGGCTGATTCAATATTTTGATTCATTTGTATTTGCATAGCCTCCCCATCATAGATTATTGAGTCTTGCCCATTAAGGGTGCTATTAGTTCTTTGTATAGCATCTTTGATTTGGGTATTGAAAACCTGGACTTCAAGTGTAATTTTATTTGTTTTATATAATAACGAGCACTCAAGGTTATGTGATTTCTCTGGCTTTAGATTCCCATTCGGTATCACTACTGCGTAATCATTTTTAGAAAATATTTTCCCTACATCATCTATATTTGGATTTCTAAAGCCCATATAATACGAGAGCGTTGTGCTAAATTTTTTATCAAAAACATGTTTTATTAAACAAGAAGAAACAAGAGCCCTGTTTTTGGTCTCTATTTTTGAAAAAGGAAGAACATATATAGATGTATCATTAAATATAGCAGAAAGACTATTAAAATTATATCTCTCACCAAATAAAAGGGTAGTTTTTTTCAAAAGATCCCATTTAATTTGCGCATATGCTGATCCATCAAATATTTCGCTTCCTCCATCTGGATATCTAGTTGTATTAGATTGTATTTCGTTTTCATCTGAACGCAAGTTTGCTGTTGAGTTTACGTATTGTTTTTTGAAACCGAATCCGTAATTAATATTACAATACTTAATCTGTTTTTTAAAATCAAGAATCCCATCTATAATAACTAGGTCTTCATATCGATTAGAAGTAAATAGATCATTTAATTTTTGTTTATGCCTTGACTCTTTAATATTTTGCCATGCTATATTGACATCATATTGGTTGACAAATATTGAATTGCATTCTTTTGATAGGTTTAGCGATTGGAATATTCGTTTTTGTGGCCCATAATACCATTCTTTATATTTTGGCTCTCCATTAATAATATCGTTTAATTTGTCAAATCGAGAAATATTTGATGATGTTGAGTATTGGCTGTTTAAAATTAGTGAGGTTTTCTGTCCAAGCTTTAGAAATGTTTTTTGGATAACATTATACTTGTTATAATTTGTTTTTAGCTGTTCAGTACTATTTGTAATTACACTTTCATTCCCCCAATTTTCAAAACCATGCCTTCTTTTTTTTCCCATTTTTATGTTTCCAGCCGATTCTATGGCTAAACCATTTACAAATGAGAATTTACCCTTTTGAAAGTTATTTATATATTTTAATGAGCTTGATGAGTTAGCACTTTCGTAATGCTGTACTAGTAAATTATGCCCCCCCCCTAATGAATTGTTGTTTATAGTATTAATAATAAGAGCCCCTCCCATAGCCCCGTCTCCATAAACAACAGAAGCCGGCCCAGTAACCCCCCTTATATTGTCAATAAAAAATGGATTTATTGTACTGATATTTTGCACATGACCACTTCTATATATTGCGTTATTTAGCGATATCCCATCAACTATAATCAATAATCTATTTGCTTCCATACCTCTAAAATTTGGACTTCCTCCTCCAGCTTGACTTTCTTGTACACTTACACCAATAGTCTGATTAAATAGACTGGCTGTTGAGTTGGTATTTACCTTTTCTATTTTTTTTCGGTTTACTTTTTTGTATATACTAGAGTTAGATAAAAGAGAGCTCTTAATCTCCTTGAATGTTACTGTTTTGAGCATATATTGAATAGGAATAAGAATAATCGAATCCCCTATTAGAGACTTTTTTAGTTCTAGTTTATGATAGCCCACATGTTGTATTCTGATTAGATCGGCATTGTTAAAATCTGTTAAAGAAGCAATTCCATCTACATTACTTATTACCCCATTTTTACCACTGGAAAGACTAACTTCAGCTATTGGCGAGTTAGTAGATTGATTAATTAACACAACATTCTGACTGAACAGATTGTTTCCCATCAAAAGAAGAAGAATACTTAGATACCTCATGTTACCGTAAAGATTCAATAATTTTGTACGAAGACACGCTATTTAGATTATAATGGTGTGTACTATAATAAAAAAATAAATGTTCAATTATTTCTTGCCTGTTAATATGTGGGATAGTGATTTTCTGTTTTGTTATTAGAGCCCTGAAAAATAATAGGTTTTTTCCTTTAATATTTATGTCAGTAGTTATTTCTTTTTCAGTAAAGACGGAATTATTTAGATTAAAGAAAGAATAATGAGCGTTTTCAATAGAGGGATAAAAACCTAAGAACTCACTTAATGAGATTAAAAAATTAATACAAAAGTTGTCATTAGTATTTGTCGAATTATCTAAATCTATAGAAAGATCCCAGATGAATTGAAATAACTTTATGTCTTTTTCAGATTCGATTAATATTTTTGATAACACTTCAGCTATAAAGATTCGGATTAGTTTGTTTTTTAAAGAATCATTTTTGCATCCATGGGCTAAATTAATCTCTCCCAAATACTGAATTTCCCTGTTTGTTGCGTTTTTAGCACTAATATTAACAAGACTTAATTTTTCAAGTAATGGAATCTTATTTTTTGATTTTTTGCCTTTAGATCTTTTTATATTAAATGATTTTATCCCGTATTTTTCTGTAAATATTTTTGCAATTAAAGACCCTTCACCGTATTTGTAGTACAATAAAGAAATAGCTCTACTTTCATAACTTGTCATTTAATAAATAAGATTTTGCTTACCATTTTTTCATAACCATCCTGATCAGTGCTAAAAACAAGATAGATCCCTGTACCTACTTTTTCATTATTAAAATTTAATCCATCCCAATTAGCCTGACCACCATTTGCTATGGTTTGATATATAAGGTTTCCATTTATATCAGTTATCTTAACGAAAGCATTATTTATTAATTTATTAATGGCGATATTCCCAGTATATGTTTCTCTAACTGGATTAGGAAAAACATATGTTTCTCCTTGTTTTTTCTCTCCAATTGTTGCATCAGATCGATATGAGATTAATCCTTTATCTGTTCCAATAAAGATCTCACCGTTTATATTATTAATAGTAATATCAATTATTTTATTTGAAAAAAGAGGACTGTTTTCTTTTGTAAAATGATGAATCTGCTCTAATCCATCAACAGATAGTAGGTATATGCCTGCAGATTCTGTGCCAATCCATTTACGATTAGCCCCATCAACTTTTATGCAATTTACTCTTTCGGTACTCAGTAGATATTGACCATATTCACCTTCTTGAATTAATACCTGTTGAGCATCAAAATTTAATCCACTAAAAACAAGCTCTGGATAGTAGAAGACAGCGACTCCCTTATCAGTGCCTATCCATATTTCCCCATCTAGATCCTCAGTAATTGCCCTAACATTTATTGACGGAAGATTCCCGTTCCCATATGAGGTGTTTAGAATCTTATATGAATCATCAGCACTATTTTCGATAGTGTTATTGTCATTATACACAAAGACTCCCTGCTCATGAATAATCCCCCATTTATTGTTTATTTGATCTATCATAATCTCATCAAAGTATAAGCCATCAATATCTTGATTCATTCCAAATGAATACCAGTTATTATTAGCGGTTTTTACAAATAGCGGCTTCTTTACCTGTGAATTTAATCCCCAAAGATTATTGCTGTTGTCAAATTTCAGATCTGATATTTGTATTCTGTTATTTGAGTAAAAGGTAGTGTCTAGTATTCCTCCTGTATTTTGGTAACCGTATTTGATAACATGTTCTTTTTCTTGCATCACAGAAATCCCGTTATACCAAGATGCGTAGAATTCTTGATTATTATTATATGCTACCGCTACTATATCACGCGCCCTATTGAGATCGTAAAAATTAATATTTTGCCAATTGTCATTTTTGACATATGAGACTCCTTCATTGTTAAGGTTGTTAGTGCTAAAGTTCATATGCCCACCATGACAAATAAACAACTTGTTGTTTTCGTATTCAAGAGAATACACTTCATTTGAGCTAGGGCTATTTACTATAATACCTCCTTCAACTTCTTTATTTACGTATTTTACTAAACCGTTTTTTTTATCGGCAATCCATATTTCTTGCTCTATTTGAGACTCAGCTTTGTATGCATCATGAAGCCCCTCAATAATTTCTTCTGTTTGATTTGGACTTAGAATAACTATTCTATTACTATCAGTCACTATGATTGATTCTTGTGCTTTTGATATAATTGGTCTTTTGAATCCGGTATTAGATAATAAACCCCAATTACTGTTTTTAATTAATAGTGAATCTATTTCCTTATCTACTATGGATACAATAGTGTTGTTGTAATTATTAATTGTAGAAAACGAAGAATTTATTAAAGAGGGATTGGTGAAGTTTGTTTCTTTTGTCCATTGATTATAATCAGATAGAAACATGTTGTCTTTTTGAGCGCTATATATTCCTTGAGATGTAGCTACATATATTAGGTTACCTGTGATAGTTGTTTGATTAATCTCTTCATATTGACCGTTCTCTCCAATCTTATAAGTGTCTTTAATTTCCTTTCTTACCAAATCTACTACGACAAGACCAAAAGAACAAGCAAGATAGGCTAGATTATTTTCACAATAGATATTGTTGATTTTTTTAACACCATTAATCTCCTTTCTTTTAATGTCTGATATATTTGTGACAGATCCTTCTGTGAATAGATCAATATTACAGTTTTCATATGTTATAATTAAGGTGTTATTAGGGGTGTTAAATTTTATTTTTTCTACACCGTTTTCTGATAGTCCGTTAACTTTTGATATTCTATTTATACTATTGTCTTCATTGTTAAAATAAAATAGCCCTCCTTGAGAAACACAATATATTTTCTCATCTGCAATAGCAACATCTGTAGTCTGATTATAGGCTAAATAGTCCTTCCAATACCCTATAGGGGCATCTTGAGCGATCATTATTAGAGGAAGCAATGTTATTAATAGGGTTCTCATTCTTTAACAAAATAATATAATTTGCGTCTATTTTAACCTTATTTTTCAAAAAAAATTGTCTTTCGCAATACCTTTCTTAGATTTGTGTTTTATGGCTCAGTAGTTCAACTGGATAGAATGTCAGATTTCGGCTCTGATGGTTGGGGGTTCGAATCCCTCCTGAGTCACATTTTTATAATCAATAGTTAGCTGAGGTTTTTTCTGGGAATGATTTTATAAAAGAAATTATAAATGCTGGAAAAGACACTATTAATGCTAGTATCAAAACCTTAAGGACTAAAGTTTCATGATTTTCTAGGTCTTGCGCCTCCAGAGCATCCATTCTCCAAATAAATGCTCTATACATAATACAAAATGTATATCCCCACGCACCACATAATAACCCCATACCTTTTTTTAATCTCAAGTTTGTAATTCCTGCAAAGCATAATAAGAATACACTTATGTAATCTGCAGTTAGATTAAGTGTAGATTGATCATATGAAATGTGATACCATGTTTCATAAAAAAAATAGATTATACCAAAAACTATTGCTAACCAACTTAAAAGTTTATTCATCCTAGCTATTTATAATTTGAAATATAATGATCTGTTCTTTCTTTTTTTAGCATTCCCATTGTTTCATCCATAAACCTGTTTCTTTCAAATCTACTTTTAAAAACCCAAATACAAATTGTATCTTTACTATGATAAATTGCTTTTAATTCATCATTAATTTCACAAATTCCTTTTGGAATAGTAGTTTTTATACAAATCATTTTTTAAACTTAAAATTTTATTTAATTCCTTATTATAGAAAAAAATAGATAATTAAAATTATTCTAAAATTATTTCTTTTTTAACCACCCCATTTTTATATCTATATATTAAGATCTTGTTTTTTTCTTTTTTACTTTTTCTGCCTGAGAGGTTAAAGATATTTTGAATTTCTTTATTAACACCAAATTCTTCAATATTTGACGGGCACTGTATGTTTATTGTGTCACTGTAATATTTTTGATCGTTCAGCTCTGACTCT